>NZ_JBUDSW010000201.1:0-6985 GCF_054921475.1 Desulfobaculum sp.
TGAAGTGCTCACCAATGCGGTTGCGCAGAATGGTGCAGATTTCGCCAAGGATGGGGTTGCCGGAGGCGTCGGTATCGCCGGAGGTTTCGCACAGGTCCTGCCCTGCGCCTTCGGCCACGACAATGACGGCATGTCCGCGCTTTTCAAGGCGTTTTTCAAGGGCGTCCAAAAGGCCGCCTTCGCCTTCCAGCGGGAAGGGGGCTTCGGGGACGAGGACGAAATTGACGACCTTGAGGGCCAGGGTGGCCTGCGCGGCGATAAAGCCGGACTCGCGTCCCATGAGCTTGACCATGCCGACGCCATTGTAGGCGCCGGTCGCCTCGGTGTGGGCGCAGTCGATGGCGAGGGTTGCGGCCTCGACGGCGGTGTCGAACCCAAAGGACTGATAGACGAAGTTGATGTCGTTATCGATGGTCTTGGGGATGCCGATGATGGAGATTTTGAGTTTACGGCGCGTTACTTCCTCAAGGATGCTTTCGGCGGCGTGCATGGTGCCGTCCCCACCGATGAGGAAGAGGACGGAAATATTCATGCGCTCCAGCGCGTCCACAATTTCCTCCGGCGGCTGCGGCCCGCGTGAGGAGCCGAGCATGGTGCCGCCAAACATGTGGATGTCCGAGACGGACTCGGGGGTGAGTTCCTCGATGGGGTGGCCGTACTTGGGGATGAAGCCCTCAAGGCCGTAGCGGATGCCGAGGGTTGCGGCCACGCGGTAGTTGTGGTGCGCCTCCATGACGATGGCGCGGATAACGTCGTTAATCCCCGGGCACAGTCCGCCGCAGGTGACGATGGCGCATTTGGTCTTGGAAGGGTCGAAATAGGTGTGCTCGCGCGGGCCGGCGAGCTCCAGCTTGAGAATTTGGTTGGGCGCGGTGCCGTGGTCCAAATCCTGCGCGATGTTGATTTCCGTGGTGGCGGAGTCGTCCGTGAACCGGCAGTAGGGCATGTTGGACGGTATTTTTGCCGGACCGAGAGTGGGAATCTTGGTATCCAGACGCTTGCCGCTTTTCTTGGACGTCGGCATGAGGGGTGTTCCTCCGGGGTTGCCAGTGCGTGGCCAGACGTTGGCCTGCTTGTGTGTTGGTCGTGGGCGTCTTGTTTCTGTCTAGCATACTCCGCGTGCTTGGAAAACTCCGGCGCGTCCGGGAGTGGAAAAAAGCGCATCCGGGGAGCGGCGCTTGCGCGTCCCCGGATGCGGATACGTGGCGTTACGCGGAGCTACTCGGCGTGGCACTGCTTACAGCTGGTGGGGCCGTAGGGTTCCTTGGCCTTGCGCTTGATGCGGTGACAGCCGAGGCAGCTGCGCTCGGTGCTGGCATGATAGGACCGGTAGTAGGACTGCTCGCCTTTCTTGTCCGGGTACAGGTCATGGCAGCCCGAGCTTTTACACTTCATGATGTCGGAAGAGCCGTCCCACGTGTGGTGGCAGGCTGTACACTCCAGGTCGCCGTGGTTGGCATGGGGAAAGACCACCGGCGGCTTGGTGGCTTTTTCGCCATCAGGCACCATGAGGGTGATGGGGTCCTGCGGGGCTTCCATCCCGGCAAAGGCCGGGGCGAAACACAGGCCCACAAGGGCGAGAATGCCCATGAAAAGAACAGCTGTGCGCGACATGTAAACCTCCGTTCTGTACCATAAAAGGTGAATGCGTCATAAAACAGACAAAGAAACGGAAATCCCGCACACAATATCAGCAAGCGGTTACTCCGTGCAAGTGCAACCATGCATGAATCCTTTCCTTTTACCAGAGGCGGTACAGAGGCGCGTGGCGCTAAAAATCCGCTCCGCAGAAACACTTTTGCGTCAGAGCCCCAGCGGTGGAGTCAACACCCATAAATTGATTGACGAATTCCGCCCCCGCCGCATCGACGCGTGACACGTGCCAAGGGTTCGTGTAATCCGGTGGGAACCATCAGGGAGGATGTATGCATATTTCCGAAGGCGTGCTGACGGCCCCGGTTCTGCTTGGCGGCGCGGCACTGACGACCCTTGGTACGGCGCTTGGCCTGCGCGCTGTGGATTATGACAGGCTGATGCGCGTGGCCATACTTTCCGCATTCTTTTTTGTTGCCTCGCTGGTGCATGTGCCGGTGGGGCCATCCAGCGCGCACCTTGTCCTGAATGGCCTGCTGGGGCTTTTTTTGGGCTGGGCGGCTTTTCCTGCCATCCTTGTGGGGCTGACGCTTCAGGCTGTGCTGTTCCAGTACGGCGGCATTACCACCCTTGGGGTCAATACCTTCACCATGGCCGCGCCTGCGGTGCTGGCGCATTACGTGTTCCGGCGCTTTGTGACGCGCCCGGGCGGGTGCCGTGTTGCGGCGTTTTTGTGCGGCGGGACGGCAGTGCTGGGCGCTGGCGTGCTGGTGGCCGTGGCCCTTGCCCTGTCCGGCGACGCGCTGCTTCCGGTCGCGCAGATGATTCTTGTGGCGCACCTGCCTGTGGCCGGTGTTGAGGGGGTTATCGCGGCCCTGACTGTGTCCTTTCTGCTTCGGGCGCGCCCGGAGATGCTTGCGCCACTGCACCGGCATGGGGCGCTGTAGCCCGAAGGGCCGCACTGCGTCTTTCGCGGCATAGGCAAGGTGGTGTGCTACGTTCTTCCGGTGGAATTCAGCGGCGACGCTATGCTCCATCCTGTTGAAAAAACAGGCTTTGGGCCTTGGGCAACTTCGTGCTAGGGTGCGTTCACGGCAGGTCGTCGGGACCGCGTGGACAAGTCAGACCCACAGCAAGGAGTGAGGCATGGGAACGGAACAGGGACTGCCGCTGGAGGAGTTGAGCAAGGATCAGCTTCTGGAGCAGCTTGAAGGTGGGCTGTATTCGCTCATTACCGAGAATCCGAAGTACGAGCAGTTGGCGCAGATGGCCATTGCCCTTGGCATTAAGGACTTTGTGCGCAACACCTATAGCGAGGCCGCCGCTGACGACATTGCCGACGTGTTTGCCGATGGCGAGACGGCGCTTGTGCGCTTTGTTTCCTTTGTTGGCGAGCGTGGTCTGCTGGACCTCGACGGCGACGACGAATAGTCCCGGCCGCTGTGCGCGGGGCACCATCCCGCCGGACCTGCTGGGTGCCGGCGGTACGGGGCGGCCTGTGGGGCTTGCCCTTTTCTGTTAATGACGCTTTCCGTCCGTATGGGCGGGAAGCGTTTGTGTTTTGTGGGGGGCTAGTCGCTTGAGAGGGTGTAGCCCTTGGCCTTCATGCAGCGGCGGACAAAGGCGTCCTGCTCTTCAGCCGTTCTTTCGGATTGGTGCCAGCTGCCGTCTTCGGCCTGCTCGTGGGCGGCGTCCCAGCGGCAGTTTTCCAAATCGACGTTCAGGTTTCGTTCGCCTTTGGGGTGGGTGTAGTGCTGGCCGCCGCATGCGGCGAGCAGCAGGGTGCCCGCAAGGGCGAGGGACAGGGCAAGGTGCTTGGTCATGGGGCCTCCGCTGTGATGCAGTGTATCGATGCTCGCTTGTCGTATAACGTCATGCGATTGTTGTAAATACGACGAACACCCCGCCGTGGCGGGGTGCTCATGATGGGGCGTTCTTTTCATCCGGTGTGCGTCGGACTAGGTGTTGGTATTGAAGACAGTGCCCTTGCCGACGGTTGCCGCCTGCAGGACATCCTTTTGGAAGTCATAGTCCGAGTTGCTTCCTCCGCCAAAGGGCTTTGCGTTCATGAAGTCGAGGGTCTTGGTGACGACCTGTGCCCCGAAGGTCGTCTTGTCCACGGGGGCGAGAGGGTTGGGGGAGGAGGACCCGGATTGGTTCATGTAGTCCAGCGTTTTGGAAACAACTTGTGCGCCAAAGGTCTGCCGCGCCATCTTGGATGCCGCGTTGCTGATGCTGAAATTGGACATGCTCGTCCCTCCCCGTTTGCAAGACGAAAACAACGCCTTATCTGCTCTATCGGCAATTGCGCGGGGAGCTTTAGCCCCGGCGCGCAGGGAAGAGGGCGGTGCGCAGATGGCACACAGCCCGCCCGCCGGGGAAAAAGCGCGCTACGGGTGGGCCGCATGCGTTGTGTGTTGCGAAAGGGTGTCGGTTGCTTTCGGAGGCGAAGACGGCAGGGGGCGAAAGGGGGCTATTCAGAATCGGTACAGAGGGAGTGCGGGGCTGCCGCGGGCGGACAGTCGTTGACTGGGGCGGAGGTCTGGACGGCGTGGATGAGGTCGTATTTTGTGTAGGGTTTGATGAGGTACCCTGCAAAGCCTGCTTTGTTCTGCCTGCTGATGTCGTGCCGCGCAAAGGCGGTGACGGCGATGATGGGCGGACAGTAGTCCTCGCCAGCGTCCCGGCGGATGTGGGTGGCGGCCTCTATGCCGTCCATGACGGGCATCTTGATGTCCATAAGGATGACATCAAAGACCGCGGCGTGGGCAGCCTCAAGGGCCAGCATGCCATTTTCCACGGCCGTGACGGCATGGCCCTCGTCTTCAAGGGTAAGCCGCGCGCTTTCGCGTGTGATGCATTCGTCCTCAACCAGAAGAATGTGCATTGTAACTGCCTGTTTATACAATGGAAAAAGGACATTTTCGCCGCCGCTTAACACAGATGGATGGGACATCGTATGAGGCGGGAAATAACCTGTCAAGAGGGTTTGTTAAACCAAGGCGGTCAGTTGCGGATGCGGGAAGTGCGCATGCGTGCACAGCGCGCAGTACGCCCCCCGCAAAAGTGGCGCGTAGCAGGCGCAATTGAGCGTGCAGGGTGAAATGGGCTGTGTCTTTCAAATTTTACTGGTCAAATGTTTGGAGAAGATTGTAAGAAGAAGGAACGTCTATTCCAAACATATGGAGGCATTGCATATGGCTGTTGTCATCGATGAAGAAGCATGCATGGGTTGTGAGTCTTGCGTAGAAATCTGTCCTAATGTCTTCAAGATGGATGATGAAGGAGAGAAGGCCATCGTCATCAAGCCAGACAGCACGGAGGAATGTGTGGAAGAAGCCATTGATTCCTGTCCTGCGGAGGCCATTTCGCAGGAGTAGGAGCGGATTTTTTACGTATGTCATGAAAAAGGCCGGGGGAACCGGCCTTTTTCATGTGCTGCAAAGATGGTGTGGGGGTGATGGGACGTGGCGCGGGCTACTCCCCCTGCGCGACGAATTCCGCCACCCTGTCGTGGTCCTCGGGATAGCGCAGGCCGTTTGGCGTTACGATGATGCTGGGGCGCATCATGTCGGAGCGCGAATCCTCCAGCGGCAGGATAATCCAACCGCTGTCGCCTTCTTTGCCGACTACCATGTCTCGTTCGTCGTCACGTGCGGTGCGCCACGCGCGGGCGATGCTTGCTTTCAGGTCCATAGGCGTCGTGTATCCTGCTGATTTGGTGATGGTGGTATGGGTTTGGTTACTCGGTCTTTTCCATAATTTTACGCGCTTCGTCCAGTCCCGGGTCGGCCTCCAGGGCGCGGCGGGCGTACTCGTAGGCGTCGTCGCGCTTGCGCCATGCAAGGTAGAGCTTGCTCAGGTTTAGCAGCGTGCGGGGATGGTTGCCGAATTGGCGCAGGGCGTCCTTGTAGACGGTTTCCGCCTTGGAGTACTCCTGCATGCCCAGATAGGCGTTGACGCAGTGCTGATAGGCGGCGGCGTCGCCGGGGAAGCGGGCGCGGCTTTCCTCCAGCACCTCTGCGGCCTCCACAAACAGTTCGGCGTCCAGCATGCGTTTGCCCACATCGGTGATGACGCCGGGGGTGTCGCCGTATTCATCCACCACCCGCCGCAGGTAGGACTTGGCGCGCGGGGTTTCCCCGGTGCGGAAGTATTCCTCGGCGTGCGCCAGATATTCCTGCCGCTTTTGGTCCATGGCGGCGCGGGTTTGCTCTTCCTTTTCGCGCTCCAGGTCTTCGATGCGCGTTTGCAGAATATCCAGCCGGTTGACGATAAGGGCCGGGTTGCCGTCGTACTTGATGTACGGCCTGACGCGCATGTGCATCTTGGCCAGAATGTCCAGAATGCCGGGGTTGGTGCTGAATGTGCCGCAAAAGTCCTCCAGCATGAACTTGAGCTCAATTTTTTGCTGCCCGTAGAGGTTGCGGCACTTGGGCACGGTTTGGAACGCTGTTTTGGCGGCGGCAATAGCCTTTGTGTAGTCCTCTTTCTGCAGGGCGTGGGAGGCGCGGGCGATGTTGCGCCGGACACGCTGAAACGGGGTACCTTGTTGGCCTTGGAGCATGACCTTCCCTCGGATGATGCGGTTTGGTCGCCTGCTGTGCTGGCCGCTGCGGCGACAGTCTGTATCCCAGAGACACCCTGATGGCAACGCTGTTAACGGCTTGGAGTGTTGTCGAATTATCGGCTTTGCGATAGCGTGTATGTATCGATTCTTGTGTCAATTTGACGTGTCTGTCGTTAGCCGGCGTTGTGCTCGCTGTGGAGGCTGTAATCCATGAATCCAAACACGTTGCGCGTGGCGCGTGTTCCATTTGGGCTGTTTGTTTTGGGGCTGGTCGCCTGCGGCGCGCTGTTGTGCGCCACCTCCAGCGCTGCGCAGGAGCCCGTCGCCCGGCGGAATGTTCTGACCCTACACTCCTACCACCCTTCGGTGTGGACCGACAATATCCAGCGCGGATATCAGGCTGTGCTGGGCGATTACGCCGATGTTGATATCGCCGTGGAATATATGGATGCCAAGCGCGACAGCACGCCTGCCTACCAGCACGCGCTGTTTGCGGCCTATCAGCGCAAGTACCGCAAAACACGGTTTGATGTGGTGCTGACATCGGACAATATCGCCCTAGAATTTGCCTTGCAGTACCGGCGGGAGCTTTTTCCCGATGCGCCCATTGTCTTTTGCGGGGTGAACGGATTCTCGCGCGGTATGCTTCGGGGGCAGTCCGGGGTGACGGGGGTGATTGAGCGCGGCGACTTTGCCGAAAACATCAAGGTGGCCAGAACGCTGTGGCCGCAGGCCAATACCGTCTACGTGGTGGCGGACCGGACAACGACGGGCGAGATTAACCTTGCGCGCTTTCGGGATATTCTGGCGCTGAAGCATCCG
>NZ_JBUDSW010000202.1:0-6835 GCF_054921475.1 Desulfobaculum sp.
TGAATCCGGTGGGCCTGCGCTGGGTCGGCGTGCTGGTGGGCGGCTTTTTGGTGGGCCTTGGCGGCGCATACCTATCATTGGCCTACACCCACCTGTGGACCAACGGCATGAGCGCAGGACGCGGCTGGATTGCCGTTGCGCTGGTCATCTTCGCCTTTTGGCGTCCGGGCCGCGCCGTGTTCGGCGCGTACCTGTTCGGCGGCGTTATGGCGTTTCAGCTGCGGCTGCAGGCCACGGGCACCAACCTGCCCTCGTCCCTGCTCTTGATGCTGCCCTACGCCCTGACCATCTTTGTGTTGCTGTTCTCCGCCATGCGCGGCAAGGGCAAAAGCTCCGCCGCTCCCGCCGCCCTTGGCGTTAACATCGAGCCGGAAGGATAGACCGCGATGACCACGCAAACCACACCCAGCACCCATCCGCTGGTCCGGCTTGAGGGCATCTGCAAATCCTTCGGGCCGGTGAAGGCGAATCAGGATATCTCTCTGGACATCCACCCCGGACGCATCCTTGCCCTGCTGGGCGAGAATGGCGCGGGCAAGTCCACGCTGATGAACATGCTCTCCGGGCGCTTCAAGCCCAATGCGGGCACCATCCACGTGGACGGCACGCCCTGCGAGTTCAACTCCTCCAAGGACGCCATCGACGCGGGCGTAGGCATGGTCTACCAGCACTTTATGCTGGTGAACTCCATGACCGTGACCCAGAACGTCCTGCTGGGGCAGGAGGACTCGTTCATCCTGCACCCCAAGCAGATGCAGCGCCGCGTGGGCGAACTTGCCAAGCAGTTCAACCTGCGCATCGACCCCGCCGCACTGGTGGCGGACCTGTCCATGGGCGAGCGCCAGCGCGTGGAGATTTTAAAGCTCCTCATGCGCGACAGCCGCGTGCTCATCTTTGACGAGCCAACCGCAGTGCTCACCCCCACGGAAACGCCCCAGCTCTTCGACGCCATGCGCGAGATGACGCGTCAGGGCAAGGCTGTGGTCTTCATCAGCCACAAGATGGAAGAAATCATGGACATTGCGGACGACGTCGCCATCCTGCGGCGCGGACGCATTGTGGACTCCATGCAGAAGACCGACATCACCAGCACCGAGGAACTCGCCAGCCGCATGGTCGGACGCGAGGTCATCCTTGAGATTGAAAAGGCTCCCGCCCCCAAGGGCAAGGCCGTGCTGGAGATTGACGGCCTGTCCGGCAATGGGCTGGAGGATATCTCCCTCACCCTCACGCGCGGCGAAATCGTCGCCATTGTGGGTGTGGCGGGCAACGGGCAGAAGGCCCTTGTGCAGACCGTGACGGGCCAACGCGCGCCCGAATCCGGCAGCGTGCGCCTTCTGGGCAAGCAGTGGAAGGACTTCTACACCCGCACCCCATGGAAGAACACCATCAGCTACATCCCCGAGGACCGTTTGGGCCTTGGCACCTGCCCGGAGTTGGACCTTATCGACAACGTCCTGCTCACCACGCGTCAGGCCTTTGCGCCGGGGCTGTTCCTTGACAAAAAGCGCGCCTTTGGCGCGGTCAAGAGCATCATCCGCCGCTACCACGTGCAGCCGCCCATCCCGGAAATCCGCGCGCGGCAGCTGTCCGGCGGCAACCTGCAAAAGCTCGTCCTCGGGCGCGAGTTTTTCCGCCAGCCCAAGATCATTGTGGCCGAGCAGCCCAGTCAGGGCCTTGATATCTCGGCCACTGAGGAAGTCTGGCACCGCCTGCTCAACGCGCGCATGAAGTCCGGCGTTCTGCTCATCACCGGCGACCTGAACGAAGCCTTCCAGCTGGCGGACCGCGTTGCCGTCATGTTTGAGGGCCGCTTCATGGATGTGTTCGATATGTCGGACACCGCCAAGGTGGACCGCATCGGCCAGATGATGGCTGGCATGCAGTAGCCACCGCGCGCCGAATCCCGCTTTCCCCACGCCGCCGCCCTTTCCGGGTGGCGGCGTTTTTGTTGTGCGCGGGCAGGACCGCCGCGCCCCCGTCACCGTCCCGACACGGAAAATTCTCCTGCCTACAGGGTTCATGTCCGGCCCGTTTCTTTGTATGCTCCATAAAACCACCCAGATAAAAAGGGAGTGTAATGCAGGATATACAGGACACAACGACCAATTCGTTTCGTTTCGGCCAGTCAGCCCGCCTTGATGCATGGCTCTTGCACTTTCTCACTGAAAACGACCTTGAATACTCCATCCATCCGCACAAGAATGCGTCCGGGGAACAGCTCCGTTTTATGGTCCATCTGGACGAGGGGCAGGTGTTTTTGCCCTGCTCGGACAAGCTCGTCCCGCATCTGTTAAGCTCGCGCATGAATGACGAGCTGGGGCGGCGCTATAACGCAAAGTGGTGCGCCCTTGTGGACCTTGTGCGCGGGTACGTGCCGGACCGTTACGTGCGAAAGCGCATCCTGCACCTGTGCCGCCACAAATTCCGGCAGATTCAGGCCTCGCCCATCATTATCCCCTCGCGCATGATGAAGCGCTTTATCACCATCTTCATGACGCAGTCCGGCATCATGGACCCCTACCGTGGGCGCAAGGCGCGCTACAACAGGCAGGCCTTAGAAGCCATTGAATCCCCGGAAATCGACCGGCTCCTCAACATCTGCCCGGAGGAGCGCATGGTCTGCCGCCGCCTGCGGGACCTGCGCTTTGAGCTGGATATGCTGGAGCTGGAACGCCTTATCATTCTGTCCACCGTGTCAGGCATCTGGACCGATGTGTACTATCAGGCCGCCTTAGAGCGCATGACCTCCAGCGACCTCGCCTCGCCCGCGGCCATGCAGTGTCTGGAGCAGGTTTTCCGCAACGGCAAGCAGGCCCCCAAGAAAATCCTCTACCTGCCAGGCACCTCCGGCGGCATCATCTTTGACCTGCTCATCATCCGCGCCCTTATGCGGCAAGGCCACCGCATTGTCCTCGCCGTCAAAGAGGGCTTCCATTTCGAGAGTGTCTCGTTTTGGGATTGGGAGCACGACCCCTCCCTTGCGAGGGCCCTTGAGGGCGCGCACTACCTGCAGGACAGCGAAATCAGCAAAAATGCCCTGCTGGCCGAGCAGCGTATGCATCCGCTGGTGGTCATCTCCGACGGCACGCGCGAGGACCTGAACCTCTACCGCACGTCCGTCACCTTCGCCCGCGCATGGAAGGAGGCCGACCTCATCATGGCCACGGGCAACCAGCACTACCGCCGCCTCATCGACACCAGCACCACCTTTACGCGCGATATCCTCTGCTGGGGCCGCGACGAGGAAGGCACCTTTAAAATCAACCTCAAGCGCCGCCCCGAAAGCATTATCACCTTCTCGGAGAAGGACCTGCAGGCCAAAGCCGACGAAATCATCGCCGAAATGCGCGTCGCCCACGCCGAGGGCAAAAGCGTCATGTTCTACAGCGCCATCATCGGCTCCCTGCCCGGGCAGGTGACCACCGCCATCAAGGTTGTGGACACCTTTGTGCGGCATCTGCGCGAGCGGCTGGAAAATACCTACATCATCAACCCCGCCGAGCACTTTGAGGAAGGCATGGACGCCGACGACCTCATGTACATGTGGGAAAAGGTGCAGCGCAGCGGCATGCTGGACGTGTGGCGTTTCCAGACCGTGTCCGACATTGAGCGCAGCTTTGAGCTCATGGGCATGCGCGTGCCCCCCATCTGGGCGGGCAAGGACTCCACCTTCTCCACCGGCTGCACCAAAGAGATGCGCATCGCCCTCGACATGCAGCGCAAAAATCCGGAAATGCAAATCATCGGCCCCGCCGCGGAGCGCTTCTTCCGCCGCAGCGAGTATGGGGTCGGCAAATTCAGCGACGCCGTCCTTGATAACGTCTAATGCCCACGCGCCGTCCGTCAGCCCACGCGGCGGACGGCGCATGTTTCCCGCCCTGCACCATGAAGGGCCTTTGCGCCAAGCAGTCCGCCACGCGCCCAGTCCTGCAAGGCCGTTAGCGGCAGTCTGTACCGCGGGCTTGCCTGCATCCCCGCCCCGCGCCCGGGCCGCACGCAACACGGCGCTGGAAAATTCCGGCCGAATCCGCTACACGCTCTGTGCGCGCCCCGCGCGAGAATCACACCACCGAAGAGGCTTCCATGACCACGAAAGAACGCGCCCTCATCATTTATGACAGACTTTCCGAACGCTTCCCGGCTCCCGAGTCGGACCTGACGTGGACAACGGCGTGGGAGCTGATGGTCGCCACGGTCCTTGCCGCCCAGTGCACCGACGCCCGGGTGAACAAAGTGACGCCCGTGCTCTTCGGCCGCTGGCCCGGCCCCGCCGAAATGGCTACGGCCGACGTCGCCGAGGTGGAAGAGGTGGTCCGCTCCACGGGCTTTTACCGCAACAAGGCCAAGAACCTCGTTGCCGCCGGTCGCCTCATCATGGACCAGCACGGCGGCGACGTGCCCCGCACCATGGCGGAACTGGTCAAGGTGCCCGGCGTGGCGCGCAAAACGGCAAACATCGTCCTCTCGAACGCCTATGGCATTCACGAGGGCGTGGCCGTGGACACCCATGTGAAGCGTTTGTCCTTCCGCATGGGGCTGACAACCTCCACCAACGTCAGCGTCATTGAAAAAGACCTTATGAAGCTGTTCCCCCGCGAAACGTGGGGGGATGTGAACCACAGGCTGGTTCTGTTCGGCCGCGCGGTCTGCAACGCCCGCAGCCCCCGCTGCTCCGAATGCGAACTCGCCGATATCTGCCCTAAAGAAGGCGTCACGTCATAATGACTCATCAGCATATCATCGACCAACTTACCGCACCCGGCGACTTCCGCGTCGCCGCCACCGAAGGCAAGGCGCGTCAGGGCTACCTGATGACCGCCCACGGGCTGGTCAAGACCCCCGTCTTCATGCCCGTCGGCACCGTCGGCAGCGTTAAAGCCGTGGACCCGCGCGACCTGCACGACATCGGCGCGCAAATCATTCTCGGCAACACCTATCACCTGTACCTGCGCCCCGGTGACGAACTGGTGGCCCGCCGCGGCGGCCTGCACGAGTTCAACCGCTGGGACGGCCCCATCCTCACGGACTCCGGCGGCTTTCAGGTGTTCAGCCTCAGCGGCCTGCGCAAAATCACCGACGACGGCGTGGAATTCCGCTCGCACATCGACGGCTCCAAGCATTTCTTCACGCCCGAGAAGGCCATCTCCATCCAGCAGAACCTTGGCTCGGACATCATGATGTGCTTCGACGAATGTGCCGCCTACGGCGCAACCCGCGAGTACACCGAAAAGGCCCTCAACCTCACCACCAAGTGGGCCCGCCGCTGCCGCGAATTTCACGAGCCCGGCCACAAGGGCCAGCTGATGTTCGGCATTACGCAGGGCGGTTTCTTCAAGGACCTGCGCGAACGCAGCATCGAAGAACTCACCCAACTGCCCTTTGAAGGCTTCGCCCTCGGCGGACTTTCCGTCGGCGAACCCAAAAACGAAATGCTGGATATTCTCCGCCACAGCGCCCCCCTGCTTCCGCAGGACAAGCCGCGCTACCTCATGGGCGTGGGCACGCCGCTGGATATTCTGGACGGCATCGAGGCCGGCATTGATATGTTCGACTGCGTGCTGCCCAGCCGCAACGCCCGAAACGGCACGCTGTTTACCTCCATGGGCAAAGTGAACATCAAACGCGCCGAGTACAAGGAAGACGACAGCCCCCTTGACCCCAACTGCGACTGCTACACCTGCCGCACCTTCTCCAAGGCCTATCTGCGGCACCTGTACACCGCCAAAGAACTGCTGTCCGCGCGGCTGAACACCATTCACAACCTCGCCTACTTCCTCAAGCTGACCCAGCAGGCCCGCCAAGCCATCCGCGAGTCGCGCTTCGCCTCCTTCAAGGCCGAAGTGGAAGCCGTGTACGGAAAAAACGGCTGATTTCACCGCAGTTTTCCCTACCAGACACCACACATACCAACGCCCACCCGGATGCTCCGGGTGGGCGTTGTCTCTTATAAAACACCATACGGCTTATGCAAAAGTGTGGTGTTGTTCTACGTACTGGACATATCATACGTTTTTGTTCTTGAACTGGACGCTACGCAGTCAATGTGCATAAGATGCCCCATCGCCATCACGACTGTTCCTGACGGCAACGCGGCACAAGGAGAGAACACAATGCCCGGAAGCTCCATACTGTATCGTACCGGCGGCTCGGAACTGCTCAAAGCCATCCGCCCCCTGTGGGAAATGAACTTTACGCAGGACGGCCCCTCCGCCGACGACCTCGCCAACGCCTTCCCCCCCGAGGAACTCGCCGACCTGCGCGCCCTGCTCGCCAGTAAGCCCGGCTCCTCGCGCCTGCGCGTTACCCTCGCGCTGGACCAAGACAACGGCGAGCTGGCTGGCTTCTGCCTCAGCACAGGCGTCCCCCGCCAAACCGGCGAAATCAACTGCCTGTTCGTGTTCCCCGAATACCGCGAGTGCGGCATCGCCGAAGGACTCATGCGCGACGCCATTCAATGGCTCGACGACATGGGCGTGCAAACACGCTCCCGCCAACTCGGCGCAGACCGCGACCGAGACTACCGCTTCTACAGCGACTTCGGATTCCTGCCACGGAATATCGTGCACGAAGAACACGGCCTCATGGCCCAATAGGATGGGCGTGGCACCACGTTAGGTTAGGGTGGGGCCACACGAAATATCGCCTCCGGCGAGGGAGGGGGGGCGAAGAGCGTTTTTTCGCCTCCGGCGGGGTGTTTTTGCCTCCGGCGACTTAAGCTCTTAAGTTGTTCGGCCTGAAAGGACGAAGAGCTTTAGAGATAAAGATAGCAGATCTGGTTAAGGGCCGTGGCCCTTAACGATCCCGTTTATACGCCAGTTTATCGTTCCAGACG
>NZ_JBUDSW010000203.1:0-6833 GCF_054921475.1 Desulfobaculum sp.
GGCGGAAGACCTCTGCCTCGTCAAGTTCCTGCCGTGGTTCATGCGCATGGGCATCACGTCCCTGAAGATCGAAGGCCGCATGAAATCCGGCGGCTACCTCGCGCAGGTGGTGGACGCCTACGCCACCGCCCTACGCGACGTCCAAAACGGCATCTTCCGCCCTCAGGCCTACCTCCACGAACTGCTCAACACGGCCTCGCGCCCGCTGACGACAGGGTTCTTCCTGCCCGGCGACAAGCGCGTCACCTACCCCGCCGCGCCAGAGCAGCGCCCCGTGCTCGCCCGCATCGTGGAGCAAACCGGCGACGACGCGTGGACCGTAGCCGTGCGCTCCAAGTGGGATACCACCCAGCCCGTGCGCATCCTCGTCCCCGGACTCCAACGCCCAGTCCTCGACGCCGGAAGCTACGCGCTGGAAAACGACCTTGGCGAAAAGCGCGACGTCGGCCACTCCGGCCTCACCCTCACCCTGCGCGCCAACCACCCCGCCCTCGCCAAAGGCCTGTTCCTGCGCCCCTAGCCGCACCACACGCTAAGCGCAGCGCCCACAACATTACGCCCCAAGACCGCCGACTTCATGCGGGTCTTGGGGCATTTTGCCACCGTTTTTTTGCTCCGCAGGGTTAAGGGCCGTGGGCCCTTAACGATCCCATTTATACGCCAGTTTTCCGTTCCACCCACACAGCCTCTATCCGGCCCCGACACTGCCGCCCCACCAACGCGGGCAACTGCCCAAGCAAACAGTGAAGCACACCACCACCTTTTTTCGGTCTGTCCCCAGACCGAAAAACCTCGGGATTCTTAAGGGGCCGCGCCCCTTAAGCCAGCGGAGCTAACCTCTTGACCCTCGCGTAACGACCCACTCAGCCCAAAACAAAACCGCCGCCCCGAAAAATTCGGGGCGGCGGTTTTGCGTGCTGCATCAGTGGGGGCGCGAGGCAGCGTTAGTTGGGCAGGAAGAGGAATTCCTTGTGCACCACGTCGCACCATGCGTCGACGATGGCGGCGTCCCATTGTGTGCCGGCGTTACCGCGCAGGATGGCGACGGTATCCTCGACGCTCCGGGCCTTTTGGTAGGAGCGGTCGGAGGTCATGGCTTCGAAGCCGTCAACGACGCTGATGAGGCGGGCGAGGAAGGGAATGCTGTCGCCGGTAAGGCCACCGGGGTAGCCTGCGCCGTCTACGCGCTCGTGATGGTGATAGATGATGGGCACGAGTTCCTTGAAGGAGGAAATCTTGGAGACGATGTCGCGTCCCATGGCCGGATGCTGGCGCATGCGCGCGAATTCGTCTTCGGTGAGGCGGCCCGCTTTGTTGAGAATCTCGTCGGGAATGCCGATCTTGCCGACGTCGTGCAAAATGCCTGCGAAGCGGAGAAGTTCCAGCTCACGCTCGGGCAGACCCATCTGACGGCCGAGAAGGACGGCGTACTGGCCGACGCGCTCGGAGTGCCCCTTGGTGTAGATGTCCTTGGCTTCCACGGAGGCAACGTGCGAGGTGATGATCTCCAGATTCATCTCCTGCATCTTGCGGCCGACGCGCAGGGTCTCGAAGGCGCTGGTGCCGTGCATGGCAAAGAGCGCCAACAGGCTGAGATTGGCGGAGGAGTAGGCGCGGGACTCGCGCGAACGCATAACGACGAGATACCCGCCCCGGCCCATGGCAACGGGCGCGCACATCACGGAGACGGCGGAGGGGCAGTCGGGAACATGCGCGGTCAGCTCGCCGGGGCTGAAAAGTACGGGATCGTCGCTGGTGAACAGATGCGGCGCAGCGGCGTCGAACCACCCGCACCCGCCACGAAAGGCTTCGCCCCAGACAACTTTGGGGCTGGGCGCGGCGCCTTTGCTCCCGACGAGATAGAGGGCTAATCCGTCGGGGTCGAACACCTTGCGGGTATGGCTGAGCAGTTCGCGAACGATGGACTTGAAGTCGGAATGCGCGGCGATGGCCTCGCGCAAATTGTGAACAAGGCCGAGGGCGTCTGGCGCATCCAGCTGGGCGCGGCGCTGTTGGCGCTTGCTGAGCACGGCGTGCACCTTGTCGCGAAACTTAAAGACGTTAAAGGGCTTTTCCAGATAATCGCTGGCCCCTCTGTTTAAGCACTGCACGGCGCTGTCCACAGTGGCGTATCCGGTAAGAAAGATGACGTCGGCATCCATGCCGCGGCGGCGCATTTCGTCGAGCATGGCGTGGCCGTCGAGGACGGGCATGCGGATGTCGGAAACCACAAGGTCAACGGGCTGGGCGGCCAACATATCAAGCGCCTCGCGGCCATTGCCTGCGGTAAGCACGGTATGGCCTTCCTCTTCGACCACCTCTCGGTAAATGTCGAGGATTCCAGCTTCGTCGTCCACGAGAAGAATGGTGTGCTGCTGCATGCCTGTCTGGATCGTTTGTCGGGTGGGAGCCCTGTTTGGAAAGCGTGCGAATTTGCGGGAGATGTCGCGGCCGGAGGGACCACTTTCTCAGTTGCTCTCCTGCCATACATGACGGCGGCGCACCTTGTCCAGACGGCGCTGTGGGCCTTTGTTCCGGCGTGGCGCATCCCCCCTCGGCTTTTGCCTTTTTTGCCTACTTCCAGTAATGCGGAGAACAGAAGATCCGTTCCGGACCCGCTCCCCGGTCCACCGCACACCCGTTACGAAAAAGGCTGGCCATGCACTCCGACGAATCCAGAACTTCCGGCGGCGCTGATGTCAAAGCCGTTATCCGCCACATTGAGCAACTGCCCGCACCGCCGCCCGTGGCCGTAAAAATCCTGACCGAAGTCATGGAGGAAACGGCGGACTTCGCCCATATTTCCCACCTTATCGAGTCCGACCCCGCGCTGACGGTCAAGGTCCTGCGCATGGCCAACAGCATGAAGTACGACTACCGCGGCCACATTGAAAATGTGGAGCAAGCGCTGTCCACCATCGGCTTTACCAGCCTCAAGAACGCCATGCTCTCGGTCATCATCCGCGACACGTTCTTTGCGGAGCCGCAGCAGGCCGACACGAACCTGACGAACATCTGGAAGCACACCCTCGCCAGCGCCGTCGCAACGGAATTGCTGGCCGAAGAGGTTGCGCCGGAGCTTGTATCCGTGGCCTTTGCCGCCGGAATGGTGCACGACTGCGGCAAGCTGGTCCTGCTCATGGCCATGCCGCATATCTACGAACGCCTGCTGGACGAGAGCAAAACCACGGGCGCGCCCATGCTGGACCTTGAAACCGAGGCCATTGGCGTGGACCACACGCAGGCCGGGAAATGGCTGCTCCAGCAGTGGCAACTGCCCGCCCGCCTGACGGATGCGGCGTGGCTGCACCACCAAACGCCAGACGCCCTTGCGGGGCTGGGAGTGGACCGCAGGCTCATTACGCTGGTGCAGCTGGGGAACCTGCTGGCGCATGATGTGATGGTGGACGGCTGGTCGCGCCCGCAGGACACCACACGCGACGCACTGGTGGCGCACTTTGGCCTGACGGACGATGCTGTGGAAGCCATCAAAAGCCGCATCGGCCATAGGTATGCTGAGCGCGCGGCCTTTTTTGATCTGGATGCCGACGCCGCACGGTTCTATTTCGAGGCGCTCCAGCGCGCCAACGCCAGCCTTGCGGGCATGAACGCAAACCTCTTCGACACCTCGGAGCGCCTGCGACGGGCCGGGCGCATTCTGGAGACCATTGGCGTAGTCGGGCCAAGCCTTGCCGCCATGCACGACCCGTGGGACGCCTTTATCCTTATGGCCTCCACCATGCGCACGCGCCTCGGCTCGCGCGAGGGGTTTGTGTACCGCGTCAATGCGGACCTCCCGGCCATAGAGGGCCTGTACTGGAACGGTACCACCACGCAGGAACTGCGCCTGCCCCTCACCGAAGAGCTTGCCCTGCCACAGGATGCGGCGGAATCCATCCCATCCGGCGCCCTTGCCGCGGTGCTGACGGGCTACCTGTCGCGCTCGCCCGTGCCGGATGGCGAAGCGCCAACGCGCCTTATCGTGCAGTCGCCGTTTTGCATTGCGCCGCTGGCGACGGGCAGCGCCTTTATCGGCGAAATGCTCTTTGTGCCCGAACAGCCCTCGGCGCGGCTGCTGACGCAGGAACATATCGGCTACTGCCAGCTTGCCGGACTGCTTGCCGCCACGCTGGAGCGCCTTGACCTGCTGGCGCGGCTGGAAAGCCGGGCGGAGCACCTTGCCACCACCCTGCGCAAGCTCAAGGGCCTCAACTCCAAACTGGTGCAGGCCGAGCGCCTCGCCGCCGTGGGGCAGCTTGCCGCCGGGGCCGCGCACGAAATCAACAACCCCCTCGCCATCATCTACGCGCGCACACAACTCATGGAGCACCGCGAGCAGGACGAGAAAAAGAAGCGCGACCTCAGCCAGATGAAGGAGCAGATTGAACGCATCACCTCCATCCTGAGCAACCTGATGGACTTTGCGCGCCCCATGCCGCCCAAGATGCAGAAGACGAACCTGGCGGACGTGGTCACGCGGACGCTGGCCCTTGTGCGCGGCGAAATGGGCAAGCAGGGCATCCGGCTGGAGACCGACCTTGCCCCGGATTTGCCGCACATCCTTGGCGACGCTAATCAGCTGGAGCAGGTACTCCTCAACCTTGTCATCAACGCCGAACACGCCATTACCGAGCGCGAAGACCCGGCCACGCCGGGGCGCATCCACGTGCGGACGCGCCTGACGGGCAGTGGCCGCCGCGCCGTCCTGACGGTGACGGACAACGGCGTGGGAATGACGAACGAAACCCTCAAGAAAATTTTCGACCCCTTCTACTCCACCAAGGAAGAGGGCAAGGGCACGGGCCTTGGGCTGTCCACGTCCTACAGCATTGTTGCGGGACATGACGGCGAAATGACGTACGAAAGCGCGCCGGGGCGCGGCACCACCGCCCGCGTGACCCTGCCCCTTGCCACGCCGGACGCGCAGGCCAGCACGCCCACTCCCCCTCCAGCGCCGCCTGTGGACGACGCCATCCTTGTTGTGGACGACGAGCGCCATATCCGCGACATCCTCAGCGAATCGCTGGAGGCCAAGGGCTACCGCGTTGAGACCGCCTGCAATGGTGAAGAAGGCCTTGCCCGCCTCGCATCCCACAGCTACCGCCTGCTGCTGCTCGACCTGCGCATGCCCTCACGCGACGGGCTGTCGCTGCTGACCCACGCGCAGGACAAGCTGGCGGACATGCCCGTTGTCATCCTGACGGGTATGGCCGGTCCGGACGAAATCGACCAAGCCATGCGCCTTGGGGCAAGGCGGTGCATCCGCAAGCCCTTTGAGATAAACGCCCTGCTGACCGAAGTGGAGACCCTGCTGGGGAAGGAGGAGTCATGACGCACATGCCACCGGGAGAATCGCCCACGCGCATCCTGTCCATCGCCAGCGGCAAGGGCGGCGTGGGCAAGACCAACGTCACCGTCAATCTTGCGTGGGCGCTGGGCGAGATGGGCCACAGTGTGTGCATTCTGGATGCGGACCTTGGGCTGTCCAACGTGGACATCCTGCTGGGCATCCAGCCCCGCCACACGCTGGAGGACGTCCTTTTTGACGACCTGCCCATGCGTGATGCCATCATGCCCGTTGGCCCCGGTGTGGACCTTATTTCCGGCGCATCCGGCGTGCCGCGGCTGGCCGAGCTCACCCGCCCCATGCGCAAGCGGCTGGTCACGCAGTGCGCCTCCCTTGGCAGTTATGACTACATCATCATCGACAATTCACCGGGCATTACCGCGCAGGTGACCTCGCTGTGCCTGTCCGCCAAGGACGTCATCCTTGTGGTGAACCCGGAGGCCACCTCCATCACCGACGCCTACGCCCTGACCAAAGTGCTCTCGCGCGAGGGGCTGTGGTGGATGCCGCGCATCCTCGTCAACCGCGCCCGCAGCGCCAAACAGGCCCGGCTCATCTTTGAAAAGCTGCGCGCCACAGCGGGCCAGCGCCTTGGGCTGAACTGCTCCGTCCTCGGGCATATTCCGGAGGATAGAAGCATCGCCTCGGCCTCGGCATTTCAGCGTCCCCTTATGGAGACGCACCCCGGCTCCAACGCGGCCATGGCCCTGCGGAATGTGGCCTCGCGCATCCGCTCCGCCGCCGTGTCCAAAAACCGCATGATCAGCCCACACCGTTTTCTGGATGCCTCGGTCATGCGGCTAAAGCAAACCACAGACGCCCCGCGAAAGGCCCCCGAGGTAGGCGCGCCGACGCCCGTCCTGCGCCACGCCATCCACGAGCTGGACCGCATTGACGCCCTGCTTGAGAGCATCGATACGGACGTCAGCCCCGCGCAGACTGCGGCCACGCGCTCCGTGGTGCGAAAACGCATCAGCGACTTACGCGCCCGGCTCCAAAGCTCCCACACGGCGCCCCCTACGGCGCAGCCTACGCCGCTTCGGCCCCAGGCACACCGGCCCGCGCCCCTGCGTGCTCCCCTGGCTGGCGATGCCAGCGCCCCGGCGGAGCCAAAGCTGGAGCCTGCCGCCCCGCCTGTGGAGCGCCACCCCGCGCTGCTCCTGTGCCCGGACGACGCCCTGCGCGACCTGCTGGTGGAGATGCTGATGGACACGGGGTACAGGGTGGACCTTGCGCCACTGCCCACGCGCTCGTCCATGCCGGACTTTGCGCCCTACCGCCTCGGCGTGGTGTGCTGGGACGGCCCGGCCGCACATATTGAAAGCCTGCTGGCGCGCACCGGGGAGACGCCTGTGGTGTGGCTGCGCGGCTACCGCAGGCCCCCTGCGGCCGAACCGCACCTTGCCCCGCAGGTGACGATTATCGACAAGCCCTTTTCCGTCTCGGACCTGCGCCGCACCTTCACGGAAGCGGCAAAGCCCGCGCA
>NZ_JBUDSW010000204.1:0-6832 GCF_054921475.1 Desulfobaculum sp.
TCCATGGGCTGCGCCTTTGGCGAAGAGCGCCAGCATTTCGTCAATGTTAGCCTGAACAACATCTTTGACCGCAAATACTCCATGGCCTCGTCCTCCATCGACGAAGCCGGGATGAATGCTGTGGTGAAGATTGGCACGTCCTTTTAGTTGAAATTGAGAATCAAAACCAATACACCCATCCGTAGGCCGGGTTGTATGGCCCGGCCTATGGAGGTGACACTTTTATGAACACACATTCAGTCGACACAGCCAAGCACTACTGGGAAGTCCGCGAGCTTGTGGTCATTGGCATTTTTGCGGCCATTACCAAGGTCTCAAGCCTGCTTGTGGCCCTTGCCGGCGGAGGGATGAATCCGTTGTCCCTCATGCTTAAAAATGTGGTGTTTACGGCCCTCATCATCGTTTTGCTTTTCAAGGTCCGCAAGTTCGGCGCGCTGACGCTCTTTATGGTGGTTGGGGCGGTGTTCTCCATGCTGCTGATGGGAGGCGGGTTTTTCCTGCTCCCCGTGATGCTGGTGGCCGGGCTTATGGCAGAAGGGTGCATCGTTCTTTTTGGCGGCTATGGCCGCAATATAAATATCGTTCTGGGCGTTGCGATATATGACATTGTGTCCAAGCTTCTCGCTGTTGGGGTGTCCTACCTCTATGTGCGGGAACAACCGCAGATGCTGATTGTGACGGGCATTATGGTGGGTATCGGGTACGTTGGCGCCATTGCCGGCTTGTTTGTTGGAACCGCCTTTGTGAAGGAGCTGCGCCATGCAGGTATTGTCCGCGCCTAGCCCCGGCCCGCACCACTCTGTCATCCACAGTTTGGACACCCGCACCAAGATGGGACTGAGCCTCGCCTCCTCCGTTGCCGTGCTGGTACTGAGCGATCCTGTTTCCCTTGGGCTTCTTGTCGCGGCGAGTACGCTCTACGCGCTGGCGCTGCGCCGCTATACCGCCGTCGCCATCTGCTATGGGCTTTTCATCGTGCTCAGCGTTGTGGCGTACGGATTTATCATGGGCATGCACTGGCTGTGGCCCAAAATTCCGGCGGCGGAACCGGCGAAGATGGTGATCCCTTTTATGCGCTCGCTCGTTATGGCCAATGTGGTCATGGGGCTGGCGCTTTCGTCCCGCGTGCAAAGTATTCTGACCGCACTGAAGAGCCTGCGCCTGCCGTATTGCATTTCCATCCCCACGGCAGTGATGATCCGTTTTATTCCGTCCTTCCTTACGGACATGAAACAGATCGCTGAAACCATGCGGACGCGCGGACACCGGCTGACGCCGCTTTTGCTCATCACCCGCCCGCGCATGACCCTGCGCCTCATCCTTACGCCCATGCTGTTTCGCGCGCTGCGGACTTCGGACGAGCTCGCCATTGCGGCAGAGCTGAAAGGCCTTGGCACCCGGCGGCGCATTACGCCGTATAAAACATCGCACTTTTCCCGGCGTGACGGCATTGCCGCCGTTCTTGCCGCGCTGCTTCTTGTTGCGGGCGTGGTCCTGCATGTTGCTATGGGCAGCCCATCTGGAGCCATGTTCTGATGATACGACTCAGCAATGTCACCTACACGTATCCATTTCAGGCGGCGCCTGCCCTGCGCGGCATATCCCTGCATGTTCGCCCCGGCGAGGCCGTGCTGTGCACGGGAGCCAGCGGTTGCGGCAAGTCCACGCTGATACGTGTCGTAAATGGTTTGTGCCCGCATTCCTTTCAGGGGACGCTTTCAGGCTCCGTCACTGTTGCGGGCGAGGACAACCTTTCGCGCCAACTCCACCGCATTTCGCAGGACGTGGGCACCTTATTTCAGGATCCGGAGCAGCAGTTTTTTGCCCTGAATGTTGAGGACGAAATAGCCTTTGCCCACGAGTGGCAGGGCGCGGCGCCGGAGGACGTACGCCGCCGCATTGATGCGGCAACGCGGGAATTTGATATCACGCATCTTCGTGAAGCGTCGGTCCATGATCTTTCCGAAGGGCAGAAGCAAAAGGTGGCCCTTGCCTCCATCATGTCCCTTGGTCCGCGGATTTTGATTTTGGATGAGCCCACGGCAAACCTTGACCCGGAGTCCACCCGCGCCCTTGCGGAGAAGATTGCGCGTCTCAAGGCCGCAGGAATGGCCATTCTCATCGTGGACCATCGCCTGTATTGGCTGGAGGGCGTGGCCGACCGCGTGGCCATCATGCAAAACGGAACCATCGCCACGGAGTGCTCTTTTGCCGGGCTCGATGACGAGACTGTGTCGCGTTATGGCCTGCGCCGCGCGCGGGTGGCGGATGCGCGGGATGCGCTTCCCGACGCGGGCACGGGCGAGCCGTTTGTCTGCGCGGAGGGGCTGCACTTTGCCTACCGCAATGGTCCCGAGCTGTACGGGGGCTGCTCACTTGCCATGCCGCGCGGGGTGACGGGCATCCTCGGTGACAATGGCGTTGGAAAGACCACCCTTGCCCGCTTGATGACAGGCCTCAGCGCCGCGAAAGCAGGGCGCATCTCCATTGGCGGCACACCGTGCGCCGCGCGCGACGTGTTGGCCCGGGCGAGCATTGTTTTGCAGAACACCGACCATCAGCTGCATATGAAGACCGTGTGGGCAGAACTGGATATTTCCGCGCAGGATGTCCCCAAAGCAGAACGCCGCCGCCTCATCGAGGACCTTTTGCGGCGCTTCAACATCACTCATTTGAAGGACCGACACCCCCAGTCCCTGTCCGGCGGGGAGAAACAGCGCCTTGTCATTGCCTGCGGCATGGCCAGCCGCCCGGATATTCTCATTCTCGACGAACCCACAAGCGGCCTTGATGGGGAAAATATGCGCCTCATTGCCGACGCCGTGACGGCGGCGTCGCGGGGCGGCGTGTGCGTTATGCTCATCAGCCACGATCTCGAACTGCTGGGCGACGTGTGCGATTACGCTTTGCGTTTGCCCCTAGCCGCGCCAGCACCAACACCGACTACGACCCAGGAGACTTGCCATGTTTAACGCCTCCGTCTCGGACGACACGCGGCGGCAGATTCACGACGCCGTTGCTGAAAACCCAAGCATTATGCTCCATGAACTGGCCCAGACCTACGGCCTGAGTGAGGCCGAGGCCTGCACGGCCCTGCCGCTGGAGATGCGCACCTTTGCCCCGGCAGAGCGCTTTGAAGACGTGTGGAAAGCCATGACCACATGGGAGCGCACCACCTTCATCCTCTCCGGGCCCTCGGCAATCGCCGAGGTGAAAGGAAAGCTCCCGAAAGGCTTCTTTGGCCATGGGTTCTTTAACCTTATGGAAAAGGACAACCCGCTGGGCGGACATCTGCGGGTGGATGAGCTTGCGGCCATCTGCTTTTTGACCAAACCGTTTTTTGGCCTAGAGAGCCTGTCCGTACAGTTTTTCGACACCAAGGGCCGCCAGATGTTCGCGGTGTACGCGGGTCGTCAAAAACGGGAAATTCTTCCCGGCGTCAGGGACGCCTATATGATGCTGCGTGAGGAGGTGTGCCAATGAAATCCCTCGTCGTGTATTCTTCACTGACTGGCAACACCGAGTGTGTGGCCCGCGCTGTGTACGAGGCGCTTCCCGAGCCGAAGACCATTGCCCCCGTGGCTGACGCTCCGGACCCTGCCGGGTTTGACTTTGTGGCCATCGGCTACTGGGTGGACAAAGGTATGCCGGACTCGCGCGCGCAAAAGTTTATGGCAACGGTGCAGGGCGCCCATGTCGGGCTCTTCGGTACCCTTGGTGCGGAGCCGGATTCCGACCACGCCAAGGAGTGCATCCGCAAGGGGGAGGAACTGATGGCTGGGAATACCGTCCATGGTTCGTTCCTCTGCCAAGGCCGCATTGACCCCAAAATCATTGAAGCCATGCAGAAAATGGCGGCGGACGTGCACCCCATGACGCCGGAGCGCATTGCCCGTATCAAGGAAGCCGAGAAGCACCCAGACGAGCGGGACCTTGTGAACGCGCGGCAGGCTTTTGTGGACATCTTCCAAAGCGCCAAGGAGGCCATGGCCCATGCGTGAAATGACCGCTGATGAGATGCGCCTTATCCTCGACCGCTGCAACTGGGCGACAATCTGCACGTGCTCCGAAAGCGGTGTGCCCTATGCCGTGGAGGCGACGCCATATCGTGATGGGGATGACTATTGCTTTATGATCAATCCGCGCGGCGGAACATGGGCGAATGTGCAGGCAAATCCTAAGGTACTGCTCAAGTTTACCCTGACCAGCCGAAACCTGTCTTGGTGGGCCGGGGTGTCCTGCCATGGGACGGGGGCTTTTGAGCATGACCCGCAGGCCATACGGGACGGCTTTGCCGCCCTTGGCGAGATTATGGGGCAGGACTACAGCGCGGCAGGAGAGCGTTTTGCCGCGATGCCGGACCGTTCGCCACTTTTCCGCGTGCGGGTGTCGGAGATCACTGGCCGGTGCAGCGCCGCGGAGGGCGAAACCCTAACTGGGAGTACCCTGGACGCGGCGGCAAACGGCTAAAGCCGTGTGCCATCGAATACAAACAGGCTCGCGAAGCAGAGTTCTTCGCGAGCCTGTTTGCGCCTGAAGCCGGGCGGCTATGGCGCTGGTCAAAAAGGGGGCAGGTTTTGTACCCTTGGGCGGAAGCTCTTAGCTCTCGTCCTCGTCGCGTTTTCCCGGATGTGGATCTTGCGCCATGATGCGGGCGTATTCATCCTGCCAGTGCTCCCACGGCAGACCGCTGCGCTCGATGTACAGCACAAACTGACCCAGCCTTTTGATGACGGCAGCGTCCACGGCGTGTTCGACTTTGCAGGCCACGGCGTCGGCATGGCCCGGCTCAAGCTGTAGAACGCGGTGGAAAAATTCATTGAGAATGAAATGCCGGTGCGCGATGTCCCGCGCAATGACCGCGCCGCTTTCCGTCAGCCGGACAAGGCTGTACGGCTCATATTCAATAAGCCCCCGCGCGGCGAGGCCCTTGAGGGCGCTAGTGACTGAGGAGCGCGATACGCCAAGATCATCGGCAATATCCCGTGAGCGGGCTGCGCCGAGGGTTTCCTCCAGCTTGAAGATGGATTCCAGATAATCCTCCTGCGTGGAGGTCAATACAGGCGCATTCTCGGACAAGGCAGGCTCCTTTGGCTTTGCTGCGGACGGATTCATAGCCCGAAAGGCGGGCGCTTAACAGAAGAACTTGGAAGCAGACCACATGAACGACACCACGCAGCCCTCTCCCTCTGATGTGTCCATATCGACACTTTTCCCGTTTTTCAAACCCTATACGCCCCGGCTCATCGCTGGCGCGGCCTCGAGTGTTGCCGCGCGGGTGTGCGATCTTGCGCCGCTCGCCATCGTCGGGCCGGTCATGGATAGTGCCGTGCAGGGCACGGGAACCCCCGCCAGCTTTACCATGTTCGCGTTTATGATTCTTGCGGCCTTTGGCGGTATGGCGGTCTTTCAAAGCTGGAGTGACTATCTCCTCGGGAGCATGGCGCAGAAAATCCGCCACGACTTGCGTATGCACCTTTTCGAGCACGTGCAGAGTCTGGATATGGGGCGGCTTGAAACGCGCCGCAGGGGGGACATCTTGTCCATTATTTCCGTGGATGTGGACTCGCTTGAGAGCTTTTTTGCCCAGACGACGGTGAATATGGTGCGCATCGTGGTGGCGTTTACCGGGACCTTTGGCTATCTGGCGTGGCTCAACTGGCGGCTGGCGTTGCTCCTTGCCGCGCCGCTTCCGCTGGCGTTTATCGCTATTCGCATTTTTTCCACGCGCGTGCGCCCGAAATATATGCAGTCCCGTTTGGCAATTGGGGCGTTCAATAGCATTTTGGAAAACAGCCTGCACGGACTTCCCATCCTGCAGGCCTACAGCGCCGAGCGCCACGAAGCCGAGCGCCTGCGCAGCGAGTCCGTCCGCTACCGCGATACCGCCATCTCTGCGGCGCGGACACGGGCGTGGTTTATCCCCGTGGTGTATCTTGTGGCGGGCTTGTCCTACGCCAGCCTTATCGGCGTAGGCGGCTGGATGACGACCCTTGAGGGCGGCCCGAGCATTGGCGACTACACAACGTTTGTCCTCATGGCCATGCGCCTCATTGTGCCGGTGTTCGGCCTCGGCTTCATCGTGAACCAGCTTCAGCGGGCGCGCGCGGCGGCAACGCGTATCGCGGACTTGCTCGACACGCGTCCAGCTATCAAAGACAGCGCGGACAGCGTGCCTCTCGTCGGCGTTCCGGAATGTGTGGAATTGCGGGACGTGAGCTTTGCCTATCCGGGACGCGGCGAGGCGCTGAGCAGGGTGAGCCTCTCGGTGAAAAAAGGCGAAATGCTGGGCATTGCCGGCGCCACGGGCGCGGGGAAAAGTACGCTTATCAAACTGCTCCTCAGGTTCCACGACCCAAAGAGCGGAGAAATCCGCATCAACGGCATGCCCCTGCCGTCCCTGACGCTGGCGTCCGTGCGTCAGCATGTTGGCTATGTCTCGCAGGACCCTTTCATCTTCCACGGCACCATTGCCGAGAACTTGCGGCTCGGCTCGCCGGATGCCGATATGGAGGCCATCCAGAACGCGGCACGCCTCGCCGGAGCGGACGAGTTTATCGACACGCTTCCAAACGGCTTTGATGAAATCATCGGCGACAGCGGCCTGCGCCTGTCCGGCGGCCAACGCCAACGCCTCTCCCTCGCCAGAGCCCTCCTCAGAAACCCCGCCATCCTCATCCTCGACGAAGCCACCTCCGCCGTGGACGTCATCACCGAACGCCTCATCCAAGACCGCATCGAACACCTGCGCCCAGACCGCATCACCATAACCATAGCCCACCGCCTCTCCACCATCCGCACCGCCGACCACATCGTGGTCATGAGCGGCGGA
>NZ_JBUDSW010000205.1:0-6822 GCF_054921475.1 Desulfobaculum sp.
CACGGTCACGGCAGTGGAGCAGGCGGGCCTTGGGCACCGCGTGTGCGTGGATACCCTGAGCATGCTGAAGACCGGCCAAGGCATGCTGGTTGGCAATTCCAGCGCCTTTACCGTGCTGGTGCATGCGGAGACGGAGTCCAACCCGTATGTTGCGGCGCGTCCTTTCCGTGTAAATGCCGGCGCGGTCCATGCCTATGCCGCCATGCCCGGCGACAAAACCAATTACCTTGAAGAGCTGCAGGCTGGGTCGCAGGTGCAGGTGGTGGATGCCTCCGGCAAAACCTCCCTTGCCACGGTGGGCCGGGTGAAGGTTGAAGTCCGCCCCATGCTGCTGGTGACGGCGCGGACCAAGGCCGGCGCAGAGGGCAAAATCTTTCTCCAGAACGCGGAAACCATCCGCGTGGTGCGCCCGGACGGAAGCCCTGTTTCCGTGGTGGAGCTGGCCCCGGGTGATGAAATCCTTGTTCGGACGGACGCGGCGGGCCGCCATTTCGGCATGCGCATTCAGGAAGAGATCAAGGAAGGCTGATGATGGGCGACGCCATGGAGAAGAGCGGCGCGAAGGAGCGCCTTGGCGAGCTCCGCCGCGAAATCGACGCCATAGACGAAGCACTGGTGGCGCTCCTCAACCGCCGGGCGGGCTGCTCGCTGGAGGTTGGGCAGATTAAGCAGGGCTCTGGCGACTGCGTGTTCAAGCCCCTGCGGGAGTTGCAGGTCATGGAGCGCCTGCTGGTGCATGCCGACGCCCTGCCGGAGCGCCATTTGCGCGCCATCTACCGCGAGATTTTTTCGTCCAGCCGCCGGCTCCAGCACCCGCAGCGGGTGGCCTACCTCGGCCCCGAGGGCACGTTCTCGTACTTTGCGGGCATTGAATTTTTGGGCCACAGCGCGGACTACATGCCCCAGCAGGACCTGGAGGGCGTGTTCCGGGCGGTGAGCTCGGGCGAATGCGGCCTTGGCGTTGTGCCGCTGGAGAACTCCCTCCATGGCACCGTGGGCCAGAGCCTTGATTTGTTCCTGCGCTTTGACGTGCGCATCCAGAGCGAGCTGTACTGCAAAATCAGCCACAGCGTTTTGGGCGCGGCGCAGAAGCTGGGCGACGTGAAGCGGGTGTACTCGCACCCGCAGCCCCTTGCCCAGTGCGCGCGCTGGTTGCGCGGCAACTTGCCAAACGCTGTGCTGGTGCCTGTGGAAAGCACAGCCGCTGCCGCATCCCGCGTGCAGGACGACCCGGAGGCCGTGGCCATCGGCCATAAGCGCCTTGGCGATATCTTCGACCTGAACGTTCTGGTCGAGGGCATTGAGGACCTGCCGGATAACTGGACACGGTTTGTGGTGATTGGTCAGGGGCAGGAGACGGGCGAAGGGCGCGACAAAACGTCGCTCCTCTTCACCCTGCCGGATAAGCCCGGCGCGCTGTCCGGCGTGCTGGATGTGTTCACCCGCCACGGCGTGAACATGAAGAAGCTGGAATCGCGCCCCATGCGGGGCGAAAAATGGAAGTATGTGTTTTTTGTGGATGCGCAGTGTGATTTGGAACGCAGCGACTTTGCCCATGTCTTGACGGAAGTGGAAGAGCGCTCAACCACCATGCGCATTCTGGGGTGCTACCCGGAGGGAGAGTCCTTTGACGTCTCCTCGCAACCCGGGCCGGACGCACCGTAAAAAATATTCGCATTTCGCAAAGGGAGAAGAAGGGAATGAAGGTCAACTACGACGAACAGAAGGACGTCCTACGTATCGTCCTCTCCGGAACGCCGGTCCGCCGGTGTGACCATGAAAAGCCCGGCGTGGTGCTGGGCTATGGCGGGGACGGAACGCTGGTGAATCTGGAAATCCGCGACGCGTCGCGCAAGATAGACAATCCACGCAGTGTGGATATCGCCATGAACGGGCGCAGCGTGCACGGCATGCGCCTTCTGTAACGTTGGAGAAGACGTCCATGCATATTTCTCATGCCACCGTCCGAGTCAAGGCTCCGGCCAGCAAGTCCATGTCGCACCGCGCCGTCATCGCAGCGGCGCTGGCGCAGGGACAGAGTCGGCTGACCGGGGTTTTGGATAGCGTGGACCTCGACCGGACGATGGACTGCCTGCGCGCCTGCGGGGCGACCATCGAACGCCGTGGCGACAGTGTCGTCGTGGATGGGGTTTCAGGCCTGCCCCGTGGTGGGGAGAACGAACCGGCGAACTTGAACGTACACGAATCGGGCACGACCTGCCGTTTGATGACTGGTGTTGTCGCGGCGGGCAGAGGACGCTTTCGCCTCCACGGAGCGCCCCGCATGCACGAGCGCCCAATCGGTGCGCTTGCGAATGTGCTTGAAGACCTCGGCGCGCAGTTCGTTTGGGAAGGGAAAAAGGGGTTTCCGCCGTTCGTTCTTTCCGCCTCGGGCTTTCCGGGCGGCTCGGTCACCGTTGATGCCGGGGAGAGCAGTCAGTACCTCTCCGGCGTGCTGCTGGCCGCAGCGTGCGCCCGCGAGACGACAACCGTCGCCCTTGGCGGCGAGAAGGTCGTGTCGTGGCCGTATGTGGCATTGACGCTGCAGATTCTGGACGACTTCGGCATTGATGTGCGCGTGCAGACCCGCAGCGAAGGCGGCCAATGGGCCGACACCGACTGGCGGGATATGGACGCCGCACGCCCCGGCCATGTGCGTTTTGTGGTGCAGCCTGGCGCTTATGTCAGCGGCGATTATGCCGTTGAGGGCGACTGGAGCAACGCGTCGTACTTTCTTGCGGCGGGGGCTGTTGGGCCGCACCCGGTACAGGTGAGCGGTCTGCGTATGGACTCCCTGCAGGGCGACCGCGCCATGCTGGACATCCTTGGCCTGATGGGCGCGCGCATTACGTGGTCTGCGGACGGCGTGCTGGTTGCGCCGCCGGTCTCCGGCGGCCTGCGCGGGGTGACGGTGGACATGGGCTCGTGCCCGGACATTGTGCCCACTGTGGCTGTTGTGGCGGCCCACGCCACGTCGCGGACCGTCATCACTGGCGCGGCGCATCTGCGCATTAAGGAATGCGACCGCCTTGACGCCACGGCTACGGAACTCGCCAAGGTGGGCGCCAAGGTCACGACCACGGATGACGGGCTCATCATTGACCCGGCTCTCATCCGTCCCGGCGCGGTGGACCTTGCCACCTACGGCGACCACCGCATTCCTATGAGTCTGTCCGTGCTGGAGCTGTCCGGCGTTGTGCCGCACTTTGATACGCCGGAGTGTGTTTCCAAATCGTTTCCCGGTTTCTGGGACGAATGGGCTGCTGTCCGCCATGTTGCGGGCCGCGCTGAATAGAGAATGAAGAGTATGCAGATAGAAAGCCTCCTTGTCGTCGGCAGTCAGGGCCGAATGGGACAGCTGTTCATGCAGCGGGCCGAGTCGTGTGGACTTGGCGTGCGCGGCGTGGACAGGCCACTGTCCCGCTCTGCCGTGGCCGAAGCCGCGCGCGGTGCGGACCTTGTGCTGTTGGCGGTTCCTGCCTCCGCCATGCAGGAGGTCGCCGCGCTGTGCGCGTCCGTGATGACGCCGCCGCAGATTCTGGCGGACATCTGCTCCGTGAAGGTGGCGCCCGTGGCGGCCATGATGGCCGTCTACGACGGCCCCGTTGTGGGGACGCACCCGCTCTTTGGCCCCGCGCCCAGCGCGGAGGACAGGCGCGTGGCCGTGGCCGGTGGCCGGGGCGACGCCGAGCGCGATGCGGTGCAGGCCTGCTTTGCCCGCATGGGCTTTGACTCCTTCATGACCACGGTGGACGAGCACGACAGCGCCATGGCGGCCATTCAGGGCCTCAACTTCGTGACCACGGTGTCGTACTTTGCGGCGCTGGCCGGACGCGAGGAACTGGAAAAATTCATCACTCCCTCCTTCAACCGCCGCCTTGATGCGGCCCGCAAGATGCTGACCGAGGACGCCGAGCTGTTCTGCGGTCTTATGGACGTGAATCCGCACACGCAGGAGAGCGTGCGCGCGTTTCGTTCCATGCTCAACATCGCCGCTGGTGGCGACATTGAACTGCTGGCCGAGCGGGCCAATTGGTGGTGGCGTCGTGATACCCTTGGGGGAGACGTGTAACCTTTTGCCAGCCGTCATATCGGCGCACCACCAGAAAAAAGGCCGCATCCCCCCTCCGGGATGCGGCCTTTTTTCATGCCGCGCCGGGGGTGGATGCGCAGGGCGGGGCCGCCGTGTGATGGATGCGAATATCGGGTAGAATGGGGCGGGGGACCACCCGCCAAAGCAGAACGTCAAGACCGCAGCACTCGCGGAGGACAGCATGAGCAGCATATCGGTACGGCAGCACGGCAAATGGATGCCTGCGGACATACAGACCCCCATCAGCCTTTTCCTTGGGTTGGTGGGGCAGCGGCAGGGCATCCTGCTGGAAAGCGCGCAGGTGGATGGCCGCCACGGGCGCTACAGCATTGTGGCATGGAATTTTGCCCTGCGCCTGTCCTGCGACGGCGGCAAGCTGAAAATTGGCGTGCGCGACCCGCGCTTTGAGCCGCTGCGCGAGCTGGCGGACATGCCCTATATGGACGGCGTGCGCGAGGCCATGCGCCGCATTGAAATCACGCCGGAGGAAGGCTTTGAGGACCTGCCCGCCATCACGCGCGGGCTGGTGGGCTACTTCGGCTACGGCGCGGCGGGCATGTTTGAGCCCAAGCTCGCCGAGGTCCTGCACCCCGAGGACGCCGAGGCCTGCCTTGTCCTGCCCGGCAACGTGGCGATCTTTGACCACCTGCGCAGCCGTCTGTGCCTGCTGACGCTGCATCCCGGTGTGAAGCCGCAGGTGGATATGAAGGCCGTGGCCCGCGCCGCCGTGAATCCGGACATCGGCGAAACCAGCGTGCACCCCGGCAAGCGCGACTATATGCGCAGTGTGGAGCGGACCATAGACCTCATCAAACAGGGCGAATGCATCCAGACGGTGCTGTCCACGCGCTTTTCCGCGCCATTTTCGGGCGACGCCTTTGTGCTGTACCGCCGCCTGCGGCAGGTGAATCCCTCGCCGTATCTGTTCTTTATGCGGCTGCCGGGCATTGAGCTGTTTGGCTCGTCGCCGGAACTCCTTGTGCGGTGCGACGACGGGGAGCTTACCACCTGTCCCATCGCCGGAACGCGAAAGCGCGGGGCGACGCCTGCTGAGGACGCGGCGCTGGCCGAAGAGCTTCTTGCCGACCCCAAGGAGCGCGCCGAGCACGTGATGCTGGTGGACCTTGGCCGCAACGACCTTGGCCGCATTGCCACGGCCGGAAGCGTGAGCGTGGATTCCTTCATGCAGGTGGAGCGCTTTTCCCACGTGATGCACCTGACTTCGTATGTGAGCGCGCGCCTTCGCGAGGGGCTGGACGCCCTTGACGTGTTGGCGTCGGCATTTCCGGCGGGCACGGTATCCGGCGCGCCCAAGGTGCGGGCCATGGAAATCATCGCGGACATGGAGCCGCAGGCGCGCGGGCCGTATGCTGGCGCTATCGGCTGGGTCGGCCTCGACAAAGGGCGCGTGGATATGGACACGGGCATCACCATCCGCAGCATGTGGGTGCGCGACGGCACCCTGCATTGGCAGGCCGGGGCGGGCATTGTGTTCGATTCCGACCCGGAGCGCGAATGGGAGGAGTGCGCCAACAAGGCGCGCGTATTGGGAGAGATACTCAAAGGACGCGGAGGCGGCGATGTTCTTGCTGATTGATAACTACGATTCCTTCACCTTCAATCTGGTGCAGGCGTTTCAGCGGCTTGGGCGTGCGCCCCTTGTGCTCAAAAACGACGACCCCCACGTCCTCGAACTGGCGGACAGCGGCGAGGTAACCAGCGTGTGCCTGTCCCCGGGGCCGAGTTGTCCGGCCAACGCCGGGCTGTGCCTCGAATTCCTCGGGCGGCTTGATCCGGCGGTGCCGGTGCTTGGGGTGTGCCTTGGGCATCAGGTGCTGGGCGAGTATGCCGGCGCGCCCGTGGTGCAGGCAGGGCGCATTATGCACGGCAAGGTGTCGGACATCACCCACGACGGCCAAGGGCTGTTTGCGGACATGCCGAATCCGGTAACGGTTGGGCGCTACCACTCCCTCATTGTGGATGTGGAAAACGCGGCGCCCGAGGCCAAACAGCGGCTGGTGGTCACCGCCCGCACGGAAATGGGCGAGGTTATGGGCATCCGCTATGTGGACAGGCCATGGGTGGGCGTGCAGTTCCATCCTGAATCCATGCTCACTCCGGAAGGGCTGGCGCTGCTGGCGCGGTTTCCCGAGGGGCTTGTCAGTACACCGCACGCGGCGCGCGCCGGTGCGTAGAAAAACGCTATTCGCAGAAGGAAGGGAATCATGACAGGGATGCACATGGCCGAAGTGTTGGAACTTCTGGCGTTTCATAAGGATTTGCCGCAAGAGATGGCCGAGGAGAGCTTCCGCCGCCTGATGGATGGCAGCATGACGCCGGCGCAGGCCGGGTCGTTTCTCATGGGCCTCAAGACCAAGGGCGAGACGTCTCTTGAACTGACGGCGGCGGTGCGCGCGGCCCTTGAGCAGGCGCGGCTGGTGCCGGGGCTGACCGGCAAGCGCATCGACACCTGCGGCACGGGCGGCGACGGGCAGTGCAGTTTCAATTGCTCCACGGCGGTGGCCCTGACCCTTGCGGGCATGGGGTACGACGTGGTCAAGCATGGCAACCGTTCCGTCTCCAGCACCTGCGGCAGCGCGGACGCGCTGGAGGCCCTTGGGCTGTCGCTGACAACGGAGCCGGACGCCGTGGCCGGGGAGCTTGCGGAGCGGCATTTCGCCTTTTTGTTTGCTCCAGGCTACCATCCGGCGTTTAAGCACGTGATGCCG
>NZ_JBUDSW010000206.1:0-6803 GCF_054921475.1 Desulfobaculum sp.
ATATGTCGCCAATAACACACCAAACAAAACTCGCAACAGAGCTTCGCCTCGCTTCTTTTTAGGAGGCGAAATGCACGTAAGTTGATTTTCGGTTTTTCAACTTACGTGAAATGCCATTCACCACCGATTCACCACCAAAAAAAGCCCTTGGACGGATCCAAGGGCTTGATTTTGTTGGGGTATCTGGTGGAGGCGGGGGGAATCGAACCCTAGTCTTAGGGGATAACATGTTGATTTGAATGCTCTTTTTTTGAGCTTACACCACATTTACACCACCACCCTCTACTTTGATCGTTTCTTCGATTTCATTTGGACAACCTTCCCCTGTATTTTTTGAATCACCTTGGACATGCGGATTGCTTCGACGTTCTCTGCCTGACAGTACCTGTCGAAGGCCTTGTTCGTTCCATGGTCGGTTGCAACCTTGGCGGCGTCGCGTCCTACCTCAAGTGACAGCGCAGTCGTGGTGCTATGCCTCGTGCCGCCATAGAGATCGACATTCGGAACACCGATATCACGGCAGGCCTGTCTCCATGCCTTGTAAAACACCTTTGGGCCGAAGAGCTGCCCAGCCGATGTGTTGTTGCCTTCCCCACCGTTCCATCTAAAGAAGGGCATGTGTGGCAGTGCAGGGAATTCCTCTTTGATCTGCCGGACGATTTCAGTGTGGTCCGGCATAAGCACAACTGTTTTGCGCTTGAATTTGCCTCTTGTCTTCGTAGGCCGCCAAATCAGGAGAAAACCGCCGCGCGCGTCAACGTCCTCTTCAGTCAAGCGACGCAGGTCGTCAGGGCGCAAGGAGATGTAGGTGCGCAGCATGTCTATGCCGAGCCATATCTTGGGGTTTAGGTCCCAAGTATTCTCGCGCACCTTGTCCACAATCTCATTCTGCGTAGGCATATCGACAATGTTTCGGTAGCCGAGCTCGTAGTCGATGGCAGGGAAACGAGGGACCTCGGAAATGGAAATGTATTCCTCATCGACGAGGTAGGCGTGGAAGAAGTGGTGTAGAGTTGACCGGTAATTGAATCTGGTCTTGTCCGAGACGTTGAGCGACCAGAGAAATTGCTTGATGTGTCTTCGCTTGAAGAGTTTTACATTCATGTCGCCAAAGAAGGCTTTGGCTTTGGTCATGTGGTTCCGAATGGAACGGTACGACTTCAGGTGCTGCTTTTCCTTCAAGAAGGCATCTGCGAGTCTCGCGAACGAATGCGGCGAGTCCGCTTTGTAGTCTTTGGCGTCAAACGTACCTTCTGTGGTCTTGAACCGAATCCCATTGAGGAAGTATACCGCTCTCTCATAGGTCTTGAAATTGCGGTATATCCCTCTGCCAAACTTGACGTAAAAACGCCGCCTCGCATGTTGGCTTGGATGTTCTTCACAGAAAAGTCCACCCCTTACCAGATCATGCACGAACGCGCCCCCACAAAGAGGACACTTCTCTCGTGAGTAAATGTTCCCAGTCATGCATAACTCACCTCCGTTACGGACACGGGAGACGAGATTACCACGTGGGTGATGATTTCTCCAAGGTGACTGGAACATGTTGAATTCGGTCGGCTTCTTTATGTTGCCTATGTATATTGGGAAATTGTCGTGATATTTACCACGCACCCCGCACCGGTGATCCTGCCAGTCCGCAGTAGCCCCGGGCGTCCTTGCGTACGGTGTTGGGATCGTCGGCGGTGTTGATCGTGTCGAGGGCGAATGGGGTCCAGCGCCAGGCCATGCATTTGTGGCCGATGCAGAGGGCTTGTTCGGTGATGTGGGCTTGTTCTGAGGCGGAGTGGTAGCGGTTGAATGGGCCTTCCAGTTCGTCGTCGCGGGTTTCGGCGCAGCGGGTGAATGGGCACCATTTGGTTTTGGCTTGGTCTTCCGTCAGGAGCATGTGGCCTCCAGTTTGTTGAGGAAGTAATGTTTAAATGGCTGTACGAATGGACGCTCGTCTCTGTGACTCGGCTAGGTGCCATACCAGAACACGAGGAAACCATATTCTTTCTTCACATTCTCGATGTAGTATTGGCGTATATCCCGAGCACCATGCGCCTGAACGAATTTGACTGCAGCCTCCTCCAAGATGAACAAGGCGTCTGCCAAAGTCCCATCTTCCAGCATGACCGCTTCAATATCTTTGATAGGGGTTTTCCCCACGGGGGCTTTGAAGTTCCAGACGTATGGTAGAACAAGTTTTGTTCCTGCCTTTACTTTTTCTGTGGGGGGCGTGTCGCAGCTCCAAATGGATTTGGAGATCTTGCTGCCTTTTCTGATTTGCTTAGACATGAAATCCATTTCAAAGCTTCCTTTGATTTACGGCTTCTCAATCTTCCCCAACAAATCCCCCATTCGCACAAAGCCTTCCCCCGCCACGTGCACGCCCCATTGGCCGTTGTCCTTGTCGTAGGTGACGGACGAGAGGGCGAAGCTTTTGCGGTGGTCGCCTGATGCGGTACGAATCCGGACGCGTTCCCCGCGCTGAATGTCGGGGAACACGCCCGGTAGGGGAGAGGGGGTGAGTGCCGTGGTTATGCGCATGCTGTGGGTTCTTCCTTGCGCATGTGGTGTTCCTCGCATCCGGCCTGTTCGCGGAGCAGGGCGCGGGGCGGGTTGCTTTCCAGCTCTTCGGCCAGCTCCTGCATCTGCTCGTCTGTTTCGATACGGTCTGCGGCTTCGCGCAGGGCGTCGAAGTCGGCCAGTTCGCCGGGAAGGGATATGGCTCGCTCCAGCGCGATTTCCGCCGGAGTCAGGGCGTCCACGATGTCCCAAAGGGTCGAGCTGACGTCGCTCGGCAGGGCCGCGCCGTGGATGGCCAGAAAGCGGGAGAGCGTCCGGGCCTTGACCACGCCGACCACGATGTCGGCTACGTCGTGAGGCGTCATGGTGCTCATGTGGGCCTCCGCTGGCCCCGGTCCGGTGAGAGGGGAGCCCGGACCGGGGCGGGTTAGAGGTGGTGGGGCAGATGGTGCAGTCATGCCCCGTGTGCATGAATCCGCATCACGAAAGGATACGGCTGGAGGGGCTAGCGGATGTTCAGGCTTTGGCGCTCCTCGATGTGCGCGCCCGGCACGGTGGTGCCGTTCTTGATGGCCGCTTTGATGTCGGCCTTGCGCGCCTTGTATTCCACAACCTCGTCGCGGAATGCCGCGGGCAGGTCGGCCGGAGCGACATCGAGGGCGACGGCCTCGGAGCGGCGCAGGAACACGGTGTACTTCTGGCCTTTCACGGTCTTGACGCCGAAGCGCTTGAACGCCGCTGTGATGGCGGCCTTGAACCGCTCCACGTTGTTTTCAATGGCCTTGGCCCGGTCGTAGAGCCGCCGGGCTTCCTCGCGCAGGAAGGTGGCCTCGTTGAGGCGGTGGCGTATCACGAACGCGTAGCGGTCTGCGTGCTCTGACTCTTCCTTGGCGAGCAGGGCGGCCTGCTGTTCCAGCGCGCCGAAGATTTCAGCGCGGTCCTCGTCAGTGAAGTCCTCGGGCCGGGATGCCAGTTCCTCAGCGGCGTCAAAGAGGTCATGGATTGCTTGCTCCGTGTCCAAAATCTTAAGCATGGGTTTCCTCCTAATATGGAACGTCGTCCATTTGGCCCGTGGCGTTTGGAGCGGTCAGGGTGTTAGCCTGCAGCGCGGAAATGACGTTGGACGCCTGCCGCTTTGAAAGTTCGCTCAGCTGCTCCACGGACGTGCCGTTGAGGTCATTGGCCGCGGCGACGGTGGTGGCGTAGTCCCATCCCAGACGGTCCAGTACCAGCCGTTCAATCATCTTGAGCTGCTTTTCCGATGCCGCGGCGTTCTGGCCGTTGCCGCCAGCCGCGCCCTGCTGTTGACGTGGTTCCGGACCGGACGTCGGCGTGGCGTTCTCATCGCCGCCGAACAGACCGGGATTGTCCTCCAAGTCCTGCGTGAAGATGTCCGATGCGGCGGTGGCGGTGAGCGTGGCATCCACAAGGGCGCGCTTTTTCGCCATCTTGAGACAGGTGTTGTAGTAGTCGGCGGGGTTGTCGTGCTCCACGCGCTCGAAAATTCGCCATTCCTGCCCACCATTCACGCGCACCTTGCGCGGCGAGAACTGGCTCCCGCCCAGAATCTTCGGGTCCCGCGTGTCCCAGTAATCCTTGGGCACGGGGGTGCCGGTGTCCTGCGTACGGTAGCGGTACTTGCTTTCGGTGGTGGCGCAGGAGCCGACGCCCTGCCCGATGAGCGCCTCCGTCACGATGGAGCGCAGCGTGGCGACGATGTGGTATTCGCGGTGGCCGTTTGGCAGGTCCGTGCGTTCGATGTCGTAGGTGGGGGCGAGGCGGAAGGTCATGGTTAGCTTTTCCGCGCCGGACTTGAGCAGGATGGGCTTGTTGCCGCATCCGTTGATGACACCATAGTGCTCGCCGTTTTTCATGACGCTGTGCATCACGTTCTGGATAAGCGCCACCTGCCCGCGCAGTTCTTCGGTCTTCATGGCGAAGAGCTCGACGGCGTTGTGTTGCAGGGCTGGGTGCTGGTTGTCGGTGCGCGCCGGGGCGTTGGATGTCGAGGTCATTGCAGCACCTCCTTGATCTGGGGCGTGCTGCGCGCCCATGCCGGGCGCATGGAGTCCGGGCAAGGCAGGTGGGACCTGCGGCAAGCGGCGTAGATGGTTTCGCGCATGGCTTCCTTCCACTGGTCGTGCGAGCCGAACCAGTAGCATCCGTGCGCGGTGCAGAACAGGATGCCATTGTGCCGGTTGAGCCGACGGCATTGCGACGTGGCAAGGCACTTGGGGCAAAGCTTCTTTTCCATCACATACCTCCGGTGAGGATGTTCCCCATGAACCAGAACAGGCCAAGGGCGAGGACGAGGAGCGTAGCCCAGAGGTAGAATTGCAGAGCGTCCCAGATGAGGGCGAGTAGGGCGAAGATGGCCCGCCAGCGCACATTGCGGCGCTGGAGTATTTCTGTGCGGGGCATGGTCATGCCGTCATCCTTTTGCTTTGGATGAGGGCGGCATACTGGGCGCGCAGTTCGCTCAGACTGTGCGCGACAATCTGCATGATGCGCCCGTTGCGGGTTTTCACGAACGTCATCAGAAGGTGTGACTTGCTGTCATAAATCCATTCCATGACGGCCTCCGTTGCCGTGCCGGGGCTTGGGGGGAGCCGGGAAGGACATGCCCGTGCCTTCCCGGTGAGGAGTGACCGCCAGCGGCGCGCGCTCGCGGGTGAAGGAATCCCCTTGGCAGAGCGGTACGCCAGCTTTCCTTCGGCGGCTCTCTCTCCGCAAACCCCGGCTGTTCAAAGAGGGGTGAGAGTGTGGTTCTCGTGGTCGCCGTCATCCCTGCTGTGCAAAAGATTTCAGCTTCCGATACCTGCGGGTTCCCTACTTGAGCGGCCGTGGCGCGCTGTGCTTCGGGAGTGCAGTCTGTGTATGAAGAGTATGTCAATTGACTTATTTCTAGTCAAGAAAAAATGAGTCAATTGACTTTAACATTAAAAAAAGATGAGAAGAGTCAAAAAGAAGGGAGGGCTAGAGAAAGAGTTTATTGAATAAGGCCCTGAGCCAAGACAGGAGGGAAGGGCGGTGCCTTGGATAGGATGGAGAAAAAATAAAGTTCTTCGCGGGATGTGTTTCGTGTTTGTTTTTATATTGATAAACGAGGATGTTGTTAGCCTTACCGTAAGGTGATCGGTTGTAACCGTGGCGAATAGCCTCATATTCTTCTATGTACAGTTCCTCCAGCGTATATCGTTTTTCTTCGTCTGCTTGGTAATCAACGACCTCAAATATAAACGCGTTAGGGCCGAATTGGTTCCAGTCATATTGCAGAGCAGGATTCTCGTGGGTGTTGGTTGATAATCGGGAAATGTGTTGCTTCCACCGTTCACCAATGTTGTAGGATGAACCTACATACACTCTAGAGTTTGACATATTTCGAATTATATAGACTCCACTGGAGTCTTTTTCATTTTTGATTACTTCGGAGTGCTTTTGGTAAGGCGTGGGTTGTAGATTCCACTCGTCATTAATCTTAACTGTAATGGCGAGTTGTTGGTTGTTTCGGCGCTTGTGAAGGCTGAACTTGGCAATTCTGCCGTATACATATTGGCCCGGTTGAAGATGCTTGGCGAGTAAAGCAGCCTGCGTTCTAGGTATGTATCCGAGCATTGCGTCAGATGATTTGAGAATGACTTTAACTGCGTTCGGGTCATGTATGTTAGTTGGATCGCGAATAAGGGCGACGGCTTTATTTTTATAAAGTCGGCCGCAACTATACTCCGTTAGAGCAGAATAGGCCCAAGTGCCTTGGACGGAGATTAAAATGGTTTTGCCCATTTTCCACTCCACTCAAGATGGACTTACGAAATGTTGGGCCATGGGAAAAAGACACCATTAGCCCAGTACCCCTTGATAGGGTGACGCGAAATTGCAGGAATTCCAAACCCATCCTTCCCTTTGACCACTCGATTACCTATGCAATATCCCGATCTGTGATCGCCCCAAGTCTTTCCTGCTCTACGAGTTCGGCAGCTCGTTCGAGTGGTTTGCTAGGCGAGATGTCAAGAGCACGGCAGATTCTATAAAGTGCATCTGCGCTGATAATGTGCTCCGCGTTGAGCATCTCCCTTACCTTGTCCACAGGAATAGTTTCGTCGAAAGCTTCTTTGCAAAGGGTTTGAGCATCTTGGCCAAATGTCTTTGCAACTTCTCGAAGGACCTGCGCGACTTTTTGATCAAAGAGTGACGGGGTTTCTTGCTTTTTGGAATCAATGAGATCCCCTTTGAAGAGGATTCTAGCGCCCATCGTATCTAAAATCTTTTCAATACTTTGGCTTCTTAAGCCT
>NZ_JBUDSW010000207.1:0-6793 GCF_054921475.1 Desulfobaculum sp.
GCCGACCTCAGCATCACCTCCGACGATGAAGTGGGCGACGCCGCCCGCGCCATCCGCTCCACCACCCGCGAGCTGGCAGGATCCATCGCCTCGCTCAAAAAATCCGCGGACGACGCCACTACGCGCCTGTCCGACACGCAGTCCACATTTACCGCCATCATGAACACCACGATAGATGGCATTGTGGTCACCAACCGCATGGGCGTCATCCGCTCCTCCAACCCCGCGCTGCTGGATATGTTCCTCCTGTCCGAACAGGAACTCCGCAGCCGCACCATCTGCGACCTGCTCCATAAGTCCATGGACGACATCGCCACCCTGACGGGCATCTCCCTCTCCGCCCGCGCCGATGCCCCCGCCACCAAACGCCGGGGCACGGCGGAGTTCGAAACCGTTCTCGGCGATTTGGAATTCCCCATAGAACTCTCCGTCTCCGTCATCCCGCGCGGGCCGGATGCGGACGTGGTCTTCATCATCCGCGACATTACGGAACGCAAATTCGTGGAGGAACAACTGCGCGAGGCCCACGACAGGCTGGAACGCCGCGTCTGCGAACGCACAGCCGAACTGGAGCAGGCCAATGCCAAGCTCAAGGCGGAAATTCTGGAACGCGAGATTGCCGAAAACGCCTTGCGCGAGGCCGAAGCCGACTACCGCAGCATTTTTGAAAACGCCACAGAGGGCATTTTCCGCATTGCGCCAAACGGCACCTACACCGACGCCAACCCCGCCATGGCGCGCATCTTTGGCTACGACACGCCAGCGGAACTGCTCACGGCCTTCAGCGCCCTTGGTGCGTCGCCGCTGCTTGAGGAAGGCGACGACCGCCCCTTCATGCGCAAACTGCTCACCAACTGGAGCGTCTCCAACCACGAAACCCGCGCCCGCCGCCGGGATGGGCAGATCATCTGGGTGGCCTTCAATGCGCGGTGCGTGCGCAACAAGCGCGGCGAGATTCTGCATTTTGAAGGCTCGGTGGACGACATCACGCGCCGCAAGGAATACGAGGCCCAGCTCAAGCACCAAGCCTTTCACGACCCCCTGACCAGCCTGCCCAACCGCAGCCTGTTCCTCAATCATCTCGACATGTCCATGCGGCGCAAAAAGCGCTCGCCCGAAACACTGTTCGCCGTGCTGTATCTGGACCTTGACCGTTTTAAAGTCATCAACGACAGCCTCGGGCACACCGTGGGCGACCTGCTGCTGACGCATGTGGCCAAGACACTGACCACCTGCGTGCGCGACGTGGACACCGTCGCCCGCTTCGGCGGCGACGAATTCGCCGTGCTGCTGGACGACGTGAGCGCCCCGCGCGAAAGCATCAAGGTCGCCAAGCGCATTCTGCACACCATCACCCGCCCCACTCGCCTTGGCGGGTGCGAGGTCTTCACCGCCGCCAGCATCGGCATTGTCTTCATCTCCGAGGACTACGCGGACGCGGAATCCATCCTGCGCGACGCGGACACCGCCATGTACCGCGCCAAGGAGCAAGGACGCGGCCGCTTCAAGGTCTTCAACAACAAGATGCACTGCCACGCCGTGCGGCAACTCAAGCTGGAGACCGACCTGCGCCGCTCCCTCGACCAGCAGGACTTTGAGCTGTATTACCAGCCCATTGTGGACCTCGGCACCGGGCAGATGTCCGGGCTGGAGGCGCTCATCCGCTGGAACCACCCAGAGCTTGGGCGCATCTCTCCCGACGACTTCATCCCCATTGCCGAGGACACCGGCCTCATTATTCCCCTTGGGGCGTGGGTGCTCACCGAGGTCTGCCGTCAGGTCCGCCAGTGGCACGACGCCTGCGGCCTGCGCATCCCCGTCAGCGTCAATCTCTCCGCGCGGCAATTCATGATGCCCACCCTGCTGGGGGACGTGCGCGACATCCTGCGCGACACCGGCGCGCCGCCGCATCTCTTAAAGTTTGAAATCACCGAAACCGTGCTGATGCAAAACGCCCCCGTGGCCGTGGAAACACTGGGCCGCCTGCGGGAGATGGGCATCCTCATCAGCATGGACGACTTCGGCACCGGATATTCGCTGTTCAGCTATCTGGTGGAATTCCCCATCGACGTCATAAAAATCGACCGCAGCCTTGTCTCGCGCATTTGCACGGACGCGGACTGCGGCACCATTGTACGCTCCATTGTTGGGCTAGCCCAGAATCTTGGCTTTAGCGCCGTGGCCGAAGGTGTGGAAATTCCCGAGCAAGCGGACAAACTGCGCGGGTACGACTGCCCGTGCGCGCAGGGCTTCTACTTCTCCCAGCCCGTGCCCGCACGGGAGGCCGAAAGCCTTCTCGCGGCCGCGAACCTGCGCACGCATTGACAACCACAGCGTCTTCACGGACTATCTATTGAAATCATCTATCCGAGGAGACGCCATGAGCACCATCATCTACGGCAAGGCTGGTTGACCCTATACGGAAAAGGCCAGGTCGGCCCACCCCGGCGCAGCATACCATGACGTCAAACAGGACCCGGACAAAATGCGCGAGATGCTGGAGCATTCCAGCGGCAAGCGCCTTGTCCCGGTCATCGTGCAGGACGGCGCCGTCACTGTCGGCTACGGCGGGACCTGAGGCGTCTAGCTGCTGGCCGTGCGCCAGCACCCCTTTTTAGCGTGTACCGCCGCGTCCCTCGCGCCGGAACCACTGCACGCACATCCGCAGGGCGACGTCGTCGCCGCTTTGTTCGGCGGCGTCGGCAATGGCATCGGCGCGCGCCCGAAGCCCCTCGCCGTCGCGCTGGCGCGCCTCGGCCTGCTTCAGGCGGGCCATGGCTATGCGCTGGGTGATCACATCGCCCGTGTTTCCCGCCGCCTGCGCAAAATCAATAAAACTCTCCCGGCCCGGAAACAGCGCGGCCCGCAAGAACCGCGCAAGAAAAGCCGTGTCCCCGCACCCTTCACGCTCCGCAATATCGTGCCAGAACAGGTAGCCGTTCTCCCACAGGGGGTGGCGCATCAAGGCCTGCTCCACGGCCTTGCGCTCCGTCCACACTCCCGCGTCCAGAGCCACGCGCGTATCCCCCGGCATGGCCACATACAGCGACAGCCAGTCGTTAAACCGCGGCAGAAAGCCGTCCGCCTCATAGATACGGTGCGCATCGGGCACAAGGGCATCACCGCACCGCTCACGGAAACGCCGCACGTTGGCGTCCTCGTTGGCAAACCGTCCGGGGGTGCAACTGGTGGCATGCTCGGCGCGGCTTTCCGGCACGCACACAAGCCGCCATCCCGCGCCGCGAAGCCGCAGGCACAGGTCCATATCCTCATACCCGTTGACGTACCCCTCATCAAAGCCGCCAACATCCGCAAACACCTGCCCCGGCATCATCAGCGCCGCCCCGGTCAGCGCCTGCACCCGCCGGCGTTGCCGCACCACCGGGTGCTCCGGCGGGAAATGCTCGTACAGGTGCACAGGGTGCAAAAACGGATCAAAAGCAATGCCGCAGTGCTGCACGCGCCCCGTCTCCGGGTACGTGAGCACCGGCCCTGCCGCGCCAATGCGCCGCTCTTCGCGAAACACCTTGAGCAGCGGCGCAAGCCAGCCCTCGCAGACCTCCGCATCGTTATTCAAAAAGAACAGCAGGGGCGTTGTGGCATGCCGCGCGGCCTCGTTGCAGGCTATGGCAAACCCATCATTGCGCTCTCTGCGCACGTAGACGAACCGCTCCCCAAAGAGTTCCGCCCCGCGCTGTGGCACTCGCTGGGGCGTTCCATCCAGCGAGCCATTATCCACCACCACAACCTCCAGCGCCCGCGCCGGGCTATGGCGGCACAGCGCCTCAAGGCACCGCAGCGTCAGCTCCTGCCGTCCGTACACCGGGATGCACACACTGACGGCACTCATATGGCGCGCGCCTCCATACGGGCAATAAGCTTGCGCATGCCGCGCACCAGCGCCGTATCCGGCAGACCATGCACCAAGCGCCCCGCCAAGGGCGCCCCTGCGCCCTCGCGCAGGGTATCTTCAGCCAGCGACACCGCATTCTGCGCAATGACGTTCTCCACAATGTCCGCATAGGCGCGGCGCTTATACCGGCGCTGGATGCTCCCAAATTCCCGCACCGCCGCAATGTTTCGCGACACCGCGTCCGGGTCCAGCCACGCCAGCCCCGTAAAGTCCGGGATGTTCACCACGCGGTGCGTGCGCCCCACACGCAGGAAGAAGTCCTGATCGCCAACGCGCTCGTACCGCTCATCAAAGTACCCTACCGAATCATGCACGCAGGCCCGCCACACCGGGTGCGGCCCAACCGTCGGCTTGTCCAGATTGTACGCAAAGCTATAGTCCGGCCATTCCCAATAGCCGCCGCTCTCCGGGCTTGGCGAATGGTGCTCAAACGTGCCGTGCGGCGCATCGGTCAGGCGCGTATTGCCAAAGACCAGCATAATGGCCGGGTCTTCGCGGATGGCCGCCAGCAGACGCTCATACGCCGCGTTGTGCAACCGGTCATTGGTGCTAAACGGCGTCAGGAATTGCCCGCGCGCCAGCATCACCGCCACATTCCACGCCTCGTACACCGTAATGCGGCGCGGGGCGCGGATGTATCTGATGTTCCCATACCTCTGCGCAAATTCGCGGACAATCGCCCCCTCATTCTCCGGCGACGCCGCGTCCACAACCAGCACCTCCAGCTCATCGGCCACGGTCTGGTTCATCACATCACTCAGGCACTCCCGCATAAAAGCCTCAGCGGCGTAGGAAGACACCAAAACGCTCAGCGTATACTGCCGCCGCTCGTACCATGTCTCGTCCACCTCGCACTCCTGAATGCATCGTGCGATGCGTGCCCGCATCAGCCGCTGGTGCAGGGCAAAGAGTTCCGTGGAATCCGGCGACGCATCCAGCCAATTCCCCAGCAGGGCAAAGGCCTCTGGCTCGCGCCCGAATTCCAACAGGCAAGCCGCCGCCTTACGCGTCATATCTTCATCAAAGGGGTCCGCCGCACAGGCCTCAAGATACCGCTCACAGGCGGCTTCGCCCTGTCCGGACGCCGCAAGCAACGCGGCCTCGCGTCCAAGGAGCTCCCCATGCCGCGGGAACGTCTCGCGCTGCTCACGCAGGTTCTGCGCAAATTCCGCAAGCACCGTCGCTCCGCTACACAAATGTTCCACCGCGTGCACCGCCCCGTCATGGGGCGCGCCGCGCAGGTCGTCCATATGCCACAGGCATTCGCCCCCTCCCGCGGGGCGCAACACCGGGCTGGCCTGCACCATCTCCGGCGGCAGGTACACCACAATATCACCGTCAAAGCGCACAGGCAGGTGCGGCGCCCGCAGGCGCGGCATGCCCGGCTCATGCCACGTTACCAGCACATGCCGCGCGCCAACCGCCTTGGCCGACACCGGCACCCGCCAGTCAAAGTCCGGCGCCACACTGCGCACCAACGCCGTCAACGCCGCAAGGCGGCGCACCATCGGCAGCACCACCCGCTCCAGCGCCTCAAGGCCCGGCTGCCACGATTCATCAAAGCACGGCACAAATGTATTCGGCTCCATAAGCACCGGCTTCCAGAACCAACACAGGCCCACTGGGCTCCCATCCAGCAACAGCGGTTCGTCCCCCTCCAGCGCCCCAGACAGCGGCGCGTCCATGGTCCATGGCGCAACAACCGCACAATCACCGCGCTTGGCAATGCCGCGCACAATGTCGTCCACATCGCCTACGCGGCCTTCCACCGCCGCACGCGACCACCGCGTCAGCGTCTGGTACCCCTCGCGGCATCGGGGCACGCCCACAAACGGCGGTGCACCATCCGCGCCCGTGCCCGGGGCGCGACCACCACGCAACGTAAACAGCGCCGCGTCCTCCGCCGCCGACGCATACAGCTCATCCACCGGGCGGCACAGCACCGTCTCGTGCGACAGCATCGCCACCCCCAGCAGTTGCGGGGCCGCCTTCAGCAGCCACAGCGCGCACGCCGGGGCAAGGTCCGCCGGAGTCGCCCCCTCAGGGATGCCCTCCAGCACCTCAGCGCAATTCACCACCCGCATCCCCGGAAAGTGCAGCGCCCCCAGCACAGCCGTCACGCTGTCGCCAATGCCAAACACGCACACCAGCCCAGCACGCCCCCTCCAGCGCACCGACTCAAGCGTCACCAACGACTGCACCAACGTACGCTCATCCACAACCAACACGCACCCAAGCCCAACATCTTCCCAATGCGTCATCGTCCCCTCCAATTCACGCTCCACCAGCCAAGGCATCAGCCCCAGCCGTCGATACACGCTGCAACCACAAGTGCCCGTGTCAGCCTTTCGACACGGCGCGTCATGCCACGGTCAGACAACTGCATCTGCGCAACTCATTGGAATGGATTACGAACGCAAAAGCGCAGGAGAACACGACAAGGAAATGCAGTATTCACCACCAAAACAAGCAACTCCCCTGCCAACAACACAACACAGGCAGAGACTGGCATCACAACAGATTGGAACCGTGGGAGATATTTCTTTTGGCAACCCTTTGGGCTGTGGGTGGTGCTTGTGTGGTTTTTTTTTTGCTCCGCAGGCCAAAGGGCCGTGGGCCCTTTGGAATCCCATTTGCGCACAGGCCGGGTGCGTGTGGATTGGGCGGTCGTCACCCCTGTATGGCTCTCGGGCGTGTGGATATTTTTTTGGGGGGCTTTGGTGGGTGGAGCTGGGCGGTGAGAATCCCTGTCATGAGTGTGTAAAGAAAGGGATAGACGACCCCACCCATCCCTATTTTCGGGGCGGCTTCCGCCCCGAAAATTATGAGGATTCTCAAGGAAATCAGGTGAATTGCAATTCAAAACTGAACACAGCCCTC
>NZ_JBUDSW010000208.1:0-6778 GCF_054921475.1 Desulfobaculum sp.
GAGCGCCTGCGCAGCACCGCCCGCACCCTTGGCATTGAGCCGGTGCCGGGCGGAAGCGACTCGCAGGACCTCGACCGCATTCTGCAGGGCCTCGTCAACATCTACGGCTTTGAGCCTATGGAAGCCTTTGCCATGGTCTTCCCGGCCGTGCATTCCGAGGTGGCGGCCTACCACAAGGACCTGCAGGATGTGTACGCCTATTACCGCTGGTTCTTCCCGCCGTCCGCGCAGGGACCGGCGGCGGTCATCGCGCGGCATGGGCATGTGGTCATGGGCAGTGTGGACGCCCTTGGCCTGCGCCCGCTGTGGTTTGGCGAGTCCGACTATGATTATTTCCTGTCTTCGGAGAAGGGCGTTGTGGATATTGAGTTCAATGCCGCAGACCCCAAGCCCCTTGCTCCGGGCGAGAAGATCGCCATCATCTCCGGGCACGAGCGGCGCGGCGTGGTGCTGGATTATTCCGCCTACCAGCGCCGCCTTGCCAAGCTGATGACGGGCCGCAAGAAGGTGCTTGGCGCAGTGAGCGGCCTGTACGACGCCATTCCGCCGCAGAAGGACGCCATGCCGTCCCTGCGGGAGTTCCTTGGCCGCGGCGACAATGCCCGTACCGAGGACGACCTTGTGTCCACCAACGCCCTTGGGGCGCTGGGCTGGCAGAAGTACGACGTGGATATGCGCCAGAAGGTCGCCACCACGGGCCGTCCGGTTATCGGCTCCATGGGCCACATGGGCCCGCTGGCCTGCCTGAACGAGGACGCGCTGCCCTGCATTGCGGAGTATTTTAAGGAAAACGTGGCCGTGGTGACCAACCCCGCCATCGACCGCGAGCGCGAGGCGGACCATTTCTCCACGCGCGTCATCCTTGGCGACAGGCCGGATGCGGCGGGCGGCAAGTCGCCCTCGCCTGTGGGCTTGAGCCTGAGTACACCTTTGCTGCTGGGCGGTTGCTTCGGCGACGCCGTCTCCCATGCGGAAATGGCGGACATTGCCCACGCCTTTGGCACGCAGACCTTGGCCGAGGTGTTGGATTTCTTTAGTGCCCAGCGCCGCGACGCTTCGCGCTACCACGTCATGGACGCCACGTTTGATGCCAAGGGCGGCGGCCTGCGCCAGCGCCTCGATGCGCTCTGCGATGAGGCGTGCGAGGCCGTGCGCGGCGGGGCTGTTATCCTTGTGGTGGACGACGCCGCAACCTTTGAGGGTGGGCGCGTGTTTATCGACCCCGGCCTTGTGGTTGCCAGCCTTGGTCAGGCGCTGAGCAGCGCCGGACTGCGGCGCGACTGCTCCATCGTGGTGCGCAGCGCGGCCATCCGCAATCTGCATGACATCATGTTCCTGCTGGGCCTTGGCGCGGACGCGCTGAACCCGTACCTCATCTGGCGCATGGCCCGCGAGCACGCCACGGAATCCCGCCCGGCGGAGCTCGTTATCCGTGTGACCATGGACGTGTTGCAGAAGGGCATCGAGAAGGTCATGTCCACCATGGGCATTCATGAATTGTGCGGCTACGGACGCATTTTCTCGTCCATCGGCCTTGCTGATGACCTTGCTGACGTGTTTGGCTGCCCCAATTTCTGCTTTTCGGAGCGCAGGGGCTTGTCCTTTGCCCGTCTTGAGGCCATGGGCGCAATGCGTCTTGAGCGTGCAACGGCAACCGAGGACCGGCCCCTGTGGCGCGACCCTCGCCGCAACGTGAAGGTAGGCCGCATCCTGCGCGCCGCTGCGGAGGGGCGCTCCGGCTACCGCGAGATGGCCCAGAAGCTGCGCGACGTGGAGCGCGAATCTCCCGTTGCCCTGCGGCATTTGATGGACTTTCGTCCCAAGGCGGACCAGCCCGAATTGGCCATGAGCGATGTGGATATCACCTGCGGCGACCACGCCATGCCGCTGGTTATTCCGGCCATGTCTTTTGGCTCGCAGGGTGAGAACTCGTTCCGTACCTACGCCGAGGCCGCCAAGGAACTGAACATTGTGTGCATGAACGGCGAGGGCGGCGAAATTCCGGACATGATGGGACGCTACCGCAAAAACCGCGGTCAGCAGATTGCGTCCGGGCGCTTTGGCGTGTTTATGGACTTCCTCAACTCCGCCGATTTTCTGGAAATCAAGATCGGGCAGGGCGCCAAGCCCGGTGAGGGCGGCCACCTGCCGGGCCAGAAGGTGTCGGATATGGTGGGCGAGGCGCGCCACTGCAAGCCGGGAATCGCGCTGATTTCTCCGTCCAACCATCACGACATCTATTCAATTGAAGACCTTGCGCAGATTATTGCGGAGCTGAAAACCGCCAACCCCGGCGCGCGCATCAGCGTGAAGATACCCGTCACCAGCGGCGTGGGCACCATTGCCGTTGGCGTTGCCAAGGCCGGGGCGGACATTGTGAATGTGTCCGGCTTTGACGGCGGCACCGGCGCGGCCCGCGAGCATGCCAAGAAATACGTTGGCCTGCCCGCCGAGATTGGCGTCTCTCTTGCGCACCGCGCACTTGTGGAATCCGGCCTGCGCGAGCGCGTGGAGCTGTGGTGCGATGGCGGCATGCGCTCCGGCGCGGACGTTTTGAAGATGATTATGCTGGGTGCGGACCGTGTTGGGCTTGGTACTGTGGCGCTTATGGGCCTTGGCTGCATCAGTTGCCAACGGTGCCATTTGGACAAGTGCCCCAAGGGCATCTCCACCCAGCTGCGCACCAAAGAGCAAGCCGCCGAGCGCGGCGTGAAGGGCTTCACTCCCGTTCAGGTCGCGGCGGAGACGGGCAACCTTGTCCGCCTGCTGGGCTACATCGGCGAGGAAATGCGCTCCATTCTCGCCCGCCTTGGCGTGCGGCGCCTTGCCGACGTTGTGGGCCGTACGGACCTGCTGACGCAGGCCATGCTTGACGACGCGGTGGACCTGTCCTCCATTATCAATGCGCCGTGCGACGCCATCGCCAGCGCAGGGGCCGAGCCCGTGCGTACCACGCGAAAGCCCCTCGACTACCTGACGCGCCTTATCTCCGACATCGCCATGACATCCTTTGGCGAGGACGAGACCACCCGCGTGCGCTATACGGAGCAGGGCATCCGCAGTGTGGACCGCGCCGTGGGCACCTATCTGGCCGGCGCCATGAGCCGTGAATTCGGCCCGGGCACCGACCGCCACGCCTACCTGCGCTTTGATGCGTCCGTTCCGGGCAATGGCCTGTGCGCGTTTAACATTCCGGGCATTGACTGCATCGTGAATGGCGGAACGCAGGATGGAACGGCCAAGGGCTGCTTTGGCGGCAGCGTTGGCGTGTTTAAGGAAGCCAACTGGCAGGGCAAGCGCATTGATGGCTCCACGGGCAAGAGCTTTGCCTACGGCGCCATTGGCGGCACGCTGATGGTGCAGAATTATGCCGACTCGCGCGCGTGCGTGCGCCTGTCCGGCGCGGACGCCATCTTTGGCGCGCGCATTACCGCCCCGGTCAGCGACGAGAGCGGCAATCTGGCTTCCCGCGCGCATCTCAAGGGTTTTGCCTTTGAGTATATGACGGGCGGACGCGCTGTAGTCTTGGGCGACCCGGGACCGTGGATGTGCGCCGGTATGACTGGCGGCGTTATCTACCAGTGCCTGTATCCGGAATATGGCTTCACCAAAGCCTCCGTGGTGCGGCGCTTGGCTACGGGCGCGGATGTGGGCGTTATGCCCCTTGATGAAGCGGGATTGGACGATGTCCGTGAATTGCTGGAGCGATACATTCATGAACTGCGCAGCAGTTTTCAGGACGACGAGGCGGACGCTGTGCAGGAACTGCTGCGTGATGCATCCGAACGCTTTGTGGTTATCGCCCCAGCGCACAAAAATCCGCCCAAAGCCGAATGATGACGGTGCGGCCAAGATGAATTGGTAAAGAGATTGAACATTGTAGGACGGCCCCGGCATTGCTGGGGCCGTCTGTTTTGCGGGCGGGAAGAGCGGGGTTCTACTGGCGGAAGGCGCGGGCTTGCAGACGTTTTTGCCCTGTTATGAACAGCTTTATGATGCGCGGCCCCCGCGCGGGCTGCTGTGCTTCAATGCGCATCTGTAGTGCTACGCAATTAAATGCAAAATTATTTTAAAATAGTTGTTGACCCGGACGGACGTTTAATTATAAGTAGAACGACATTGAGAGGGCGATGGAACGGCAGCTACACGGTGTACTGCTACGCATCACCCGAGCTGGGTAACGGCTAAACAGTGACGACCCGGTGATTTTTTCCTTTTTTCTTTTCGGAGTTTTTTTCTTGTCTAAGAACATTTATGTCGGCAACCTGGCCTGGGGCGCATCTGATGAAGATCTTCATTCCCTCTTCTCCGAGTTCGGTGAAGTGCGGTCCGCACGCGTCATTCTCGATCGTGAGACCGGTCGCTCCCGCGGCTTCGGCTTTGTCGAAATGGATGATGACGACGGCGCTCTCCAGGCAATCGAGGCACTGAACGGTAACAACTTCATGGGCCGTGACCTCCGCGTCAACGAAGCCCAGCCCCGTGAGCGCCGCCCCCGCTACTAAGCGAGGAAATATACGGCATATCACGAAGCCCGCAGCGAAAGCTGCGGGCTTTTTTGCGTTCTGTGCCCAGGGGCCATGTGGCGAGGCGCGGTGGTGACGGTGGAGTGGGGAAGTGTGGGCTTATCGCCGCGCTGCGCTATGGTGGCGGTGATGATCGGGAGAAGCTGGTGTCGTGGGATGGTCTTTGCGGCGCGTTTCGTGGAGTACGAAGGGCGGTTGGTATTGCGGTGTGTGCAAGAGGCCACCGCGCATCGTGCCAGCCGCGCTGTTGTGCGATATTTGTTGTGCTGGGGGAGTGTTGTCCCGGGGCGTTGAGGTGTGGGGCTGGCGTGGGGTAGACTGCGCAGAGTGGCGCGTGTGCAGAAGGGAGGTGCTCCGCTGTGAAGCGATTTGCTTGGGTCCTGAGTCTTTGCGTCCTGTTTGCCGGGTGTCCTTATGCCATGGGGCAGACGCCAGAGTTGGCGGCGCGGTATGTGTCCGTTGCTCCGGTGATTGACGGCGCGCTTGATGAGGCGTGCTGGGACGCTGGGCTGTGGTCGGGGCAGTTTGTGGACCTTGTGGATGGCGCGCCGGGCTGGCTGGACTCGCGGTGCGCCGTGCTATGGGATGATGAGGCGTTGTACATTGCCTTTCGCTTTGCCGAGCCAAACGTGACCGCGCACATGACAGCGCGGGATGCCCCCATCTACCGCGAGAACGATGCGGAGCTCTTCATAGCTGGGCCTGACGCGTATTATGAATTTGAAATCAACGCCCGGGGCACCATTTATGAGGTGCTGTGGGTGTGGAACGACGCCTATGAACCGCACGGACGGCATGCCGCACTGGACCCGGCGGGACGGACCATGCGCCTGACCGGTATCGGCGACCATGTGCATCCGCGCGGGCTGCGCATTGGGTTTTTGGAGTGGGATTGGCCGGGGCTGACGGCGGCGGTGGCTGTGGATGGGACGCTCAACGATGCCTCGGATACGGACCGTGGGTGGACCGTGGAAGTCCGCGCGCCGTGGGCGGGGATGGCGGCGATTATGCCAGACTCGGCGCCAACGCCGCGCGAGGGTGATACGCTACGCGTGGACTGCTCACGCTTTCAGCACGTTGACGCGGACGGCCGCACACTCAGTCCCCCGGCGGGATGGGCACTGCGCGCGCATGGCGAGTATGACTCCCACATGCCGGAGCGCTTTGCCCGTGTGCGTCTTGTCCGGCAGTGATGCGGCTGGCGGAAGCGTCAGCTAGGAATCCAATCCTTGTCCTGTCCCCCTGCCGCAAGTGGACCTCCGCCTTTTCGCATGGGGGAGCAGTGCTGCTGCAAATCTCCTTGTGCAGACCTCCGACGTCTTGCGAGAATGACGCCCCTTGTGGGCAGGTGAAGCTCATCAGGCTGCGAAAAGACCTCACGCGGCAGCTTACGCCGGGGCATTCTTTCGCCTCCGTGGGCCTTCTCTGTTCTCTCGCTCACTCTACGCGACCATGGTCCACATCCTTTTCACACGGGGCGGTACTTTGCCGCAAATGCTCCGCGCGCATTATCCCGACTGCTTTCGCTGTGTCCGTCCTTCGGGCACAGCGCCTCCGTGTACGGATGATGCTCGGCAGTCAGCAAAAAGACTCCCCGCGGCGATTTGCGCCGGGGGCAACATTGTGCCTTCTCTGGCTCCCTTCGCTTCACCCTCTCCCTGAGCCTCACGCATCCCTGCGTTTACTCTGCCCCATCATTTGGCATCGGTTCCGGCAATGTCTCTGGCTCCGGGATGATGGACAGCAGTTTACGCAAGCGTTCCACGCGGCGGCGGTTGACGCCGAAGTCGTAGTACCCTGTGCGCGCGGCGGAGCGGATGTGTAGCAGGCCGTTTTCGGCGTCGTACAGGCATTCCAAGTCGTCGTGAAAGCCGAAAAATGCGCTGGTGAACACCGCATGCAGATAGGGGCCGGTTTGGTGTTCCACCCGGCTGCGCGGCAGGCTCCGCACGGCGGCTTCTACGCGCGCCATCACGTCGGCGACATCGCCGTCGATGCGGATGGGGGCGATGGCGTGCCCATCATCCATGGTGGAGCTGACGCAGTTGGGCGACCCCGGACAGGGGGACAGGCCTTCTACGCCGCCAAGGTTGTCCGGTGAAGAGGAGGAACACCCCGCTAGGGCGAGGCAGACAAGGGCCGCGAGTGGGAGAATGATATTATGTATGGACATGCCGCAAGAATACACGTTCCACACAGGCGTGAAAAGCCGCGAAAAAACAGGGCCGCCATGGCATATGCCACGGCGGCCC
>NZ_JBUDSW010000209.1:0-6767 GCF_054921475.1 Desulfobaculum sp.
AAAGGTGGGGGCCGTACTCGGAAGGCAGGCGCCCTGCTCCACAAAGAAGAAGGGCGCTCCCCGTGTGGGGAGCGCCCTTTTACATGCTGTTATTCAGCGCGCTGGCAGTGCCGGCTAGTTGTGGGAGCCGTAGGAACGGCTTCCACCACGGTCGCGGTCATTGCCGTTGCCGCGGTTGTCATAGCGGCGCTTGCCGCCATTGCCACCGCGGGGACCGCCGCCGTTGCCACGGGGCTTGAAGCCACCGCGGGGGCCACTGCGGCCACCGCCGCCGCGCCCCTGACGGGAGCGGCGCACCAGCGGCGGAGCGCCTGCGGCGAGCTTGCGGAAGGTCCGCTCGATGTTCTCGGCTTCCTTCTCAGGAACCTGGAACACGGCGTGGCGGGCCATGATGCGTACGCCCTGAATAAGGCGTCCGCTGATGCCGGCCTCGCGGGAGACGACGTCCACCAGCTCACGCGGGGACATGCCGTCGGCGCGGCCGCTGGCGCAGAACATTTCGGCGCGGCCGTTGCCGCCGCCAGCCATGGAGCGCTGCGGTGCATCGTCAATCTGACGATAGCGGGACGCGTCGAGGTCGTCGCGGTAGGCCATCTTCAAAACAGCGGCCAAAGCCTTCTTGGGATCGTCGTCGATCTCCAGCAGTTCCTGCGCGAAGGCTTCGAAGGGTTCCAGACCCTGCTGCTGCATGGCAGCCATAACGCCGGACTTCAGGCGGAGCTTGCGGGCGGAGATAACTTCCTCCACGCGGGGCAGGCTCTGCTTTTTAATCTCGCCCGGGGCGTTACGGGTGATAAAGCGCATCTTGCGGAACTCATTGGGGTTGATGATGGTCACAGCGTGACCGGTACGCCCGGCGCGGCCCGTACGACCAATACGGTGCACGTAGGTCTCGGGGTCCTGCGGGATGGCGTAGTTCACCACGTGAGTCAGCTCCTGCACGTCGATACCGCGGGCGGCCACGTCGGTGGCGACCAGCACGGTCACGGTCTGCTTGCGGAACTTGTTGAGCACCTTTTCGCGCTGGGCCTGCGAGGCATCGCCATGCAGGCCTTCGGCGGCGTAGTTGCGCTCCTGCAAGCGTGCGGCCACGTTGTCCACGTCCGCACGGGTGCGGCAGAAGACCAAGCCGTAGAAGCCGTCGTTGGCGTCGATGACGCGGCACAGGGCTTCAAAACGGTCAGACTCCGCCACTTCGTGGAAGATCTGTTCGGTCAGCGGCACGTCGCGCTGTTCGCGCTTGACGGCCACATTCTCGAAATCATTCATGTACCGCTTGGCAATGCGCAGGATGTCCTGCGGCATGGTTGCGGAGAACAGCAGAGTTCTTCTGTCCTCGGACGCAGCGGCCATGACGGTTTCGATGTCGTCGATGAAGCCCATGTTGAGCATCTCGTCAGCTTCATCAAGGACGAGGAAAGAGATGTTGGACAGGTCGAGGCTGCCGCGCTCAATGTGGTCCAGAACGCGTCCGGGCGTGCCGACAACAATGTCAGCGCCGCGGCGCAGACCCTGGAACTGCGGGCCAAATGCCTGTCCGCCGTAAATGGGCAAAACGTTGATACGCTTGTTTCCCTTGAACGACTCGATTTCATCCGCCACCTGGACAGCGAGTTCACGGGTCGGTGCCAGAACCAAAGCCTGAACATGACCTGCGCCCGCCTCAATGGACTCAAGAATGGGAAGACCGAACGCCGCAGTCTTACCCGTGCCGGTCGCTGCCTGACCGACAACGTCACGCTCACCGCTGAGCAATCTGGGGATAACCGCCTCCTGAATGGGGGTCGGTTCGCTGAAACCTTTGCGCGCAAGGGCGTCACAAATACAATCCGAAAGGCCAAGGGCCTTAAAACACTCCATAATACCTTACCTTTTTAGGGAAATACGAGACTCGATGCAGCACGCGCGTCCATTGGGATGGGATGATTGTCTGAGCCATGACCGAAAGGTCAGCTTGCGATGGCGTTCTGCGGCGAGGGAGGCCCTTCCTACCGCAAATAGCTTCAGACAGCAACCCCGGCGCGACATTTGCAAAAATTCTTCGACTTCGCCTTTTTGGCATGGGCACGCGCATACAACATGCTGAATTCACACCACATTGCATACGCAATATCCACCAAAACCGCCGTCCCTTGCACCACCCAGGAGCTTGTGATTGCATGCTCAAGCAGGGGAATCGCCACTCGTGCCACAGGGTTATGCGTCTTTTTTATGCAAAAATAAAAAAAGACGGCCCCCAAAAGCAGGGGCCGCCCTCTTATGATGCCCGTGTTCTGGTACAGACCTAGAACCGTTCGGTCTTTCGCTCCCAGTCCTGAATGGCGGAGGTGTCCTCTATCTCCTCCCAGCCCGTGAACATGGCCGTGATGTGCGCCCATACGGTGTGCCCCGTGGTGGTCATGTACACATGCACGATGAGGAACACGAGCAAGGCAAAGGCAAGCACGGTGTGCACCAGCGCCACCGCCTCAAGGGTCAGCACGCCCTGCACGCCAATGGCCGCCCAGTCGTTGTAAAAGAGGTACAGCAAACCAGAAGCCATCTGCACCGGCAAGAGCAACGCGGACAGGGACAGGTAGGTGATGCGCTGCAAGGGGTTATGCTTGGCGCGGATGGTCTTGGGGACGGGATGCGCCTCGCCGCGGAAGATGCCGATGGCGTAAAAGTGCGCCACTTCCAGCACCTTTTTCGTGGTGGGCACGTACTGCCGCCACTCGCCCGTGGTGATGACCCAAAACACAATAAACGCCCACAGCACCACCCAACTCCACGCACTCAGCACATGGATGTCGTGCGCCTTTTCAAAGCCAAACAGCGTGTACGAGCCGTGCAGTTCAAAGCCCGTCACGCCAAGCAGGATGATGAGCGCGCCCTGCGCCCAGTGCCAAAACCGCTCGAAGCGGGTGTAGAGGTATATCTTGTCCATTCCTTTCATGGCGCTACTCCTTCGGCTCGCCGTTTGCCCACCGCTTGCGGGAGACAAGCCTGATGAAGCCATGGATGCCGACACCCACAAGGCTTGCAAGTGCTGCGGCCCAGCCTATCCAGTCCACGGCCTGATTATGGTCGCGTCCCGGCATATAGAACCCGGCCAGATTGGCCAGACGCCCCTGGCGCGAATGGCACTCGCTACAGGCCAGCGACTGCTCTTTGGGCGCCACCATGTGCGTGGTGGGGAACACCCATTCGGTGTCCACAAAGCCGTACTCGCCGGAGTAGTCCAGCCCCACGTAGTCCATGCCCGCCTGAATGGCCTTGGCCCAGTCAAAGTGCTTCCAGTAGGCGGTGTCGTCCTTTCCGAACAGATGCGGCACCACCATGGTGTTGTGCCCCTTGTCGTAGGGCGTCTTTCCGCGGTGGACCTTAAAGGGCATAATGCGCGAGCGCGGGTCGTCCTTGTCTCCCTCAGGCCATGACAGCTTCACCACGCCGCTGGGGTCGATGGTATCCGTCACGCGCAGGGATTCAATAACGCCGTTGTACCAGTAGTATTCCGGCACCACATTGGTGCCCCACACAAAGCTGCCCTTCTTGGTGACGTACGATGCCTTTCCGAGCGGTCCTTTTTCCGTATAGGGCTTGCCGTCCTTCATCTTGCCCGCCGTGGACCAATCCCACGACATCTTGGTGGGATTCTCCCGCGCAAAGGCCGGGATATGGCAGGACTGACACGCCACCTTGTCCGTATGGTCGTTGGCCTTGTGCCCGGCCTTGTGCGGCGTGGCGCTATGGCACGACTCGCACATAATCTTGGGCAGCAGGTCGTCTTCCAGCAGGCTTTTGCGCTCGGTGGCCGCCGGGTTGGAATAGATGCGCCCGGCAATGTCGTGGAGCGTGGTAGTGTGACAGCGCACACAGGTGAAGTTCTGGCCGTCCACACCCATGTGCACGTCCAGATTCTTGGTGGGTGTAAAGAGGGAGGAATCCAAATCGCCGTGCTTCACCCCATCGCCGCCGCCACCGTAAAAGTGGCAGGTGCCACAGTTTTTGCGGCCCGGACGGCCAACGCTTTGCGAAACGGCCTTGTAGTCCGGCGGATAGAACTGCTTCTTGCCCGCGAACTTTTTGGGCTTCTCCACAGGATAGCCCGCCATGGTGGGAAATTTTTTGTAGGTGCCTGTCTGCTCGTGGCAGACGAGGCAATCGACCTTAACGGGGTCGGAAAAGTCAAAGGACTTGTCCTTCCACCCGTAACCGGCATGACAGGAAGTGCAACGAGCCTCGTTGCTTTGGATGTTCATTCAAAAGTTGTTGATGACAAGTCCGCCCTTGCCGACCTTCAGCGCGGGGTCTTCCAGCGGGTCCAGCCACGTCCAGTGGATGGTCTTGTGGAATTGCACCGCCGCTTCGGTGTGGCAGGTCAGACACGCCGCGGTCACTTCCTCCGGCTTTTGGAAGTCCTGCTTCAGGACCTCATGCTTGGAGTGGTCCGCGGTAATCCACAGCTCCGGCGTTTGCGTGGCCTTGCGGGCCATGGTCCGGCCCGGTGCAGGCGCCGGCGACACTGCCGCCTGCGCCGGGGCAGAAAGCCCCGCCACCATCAGCGCCAGCAGGATGAGCACGCCGCCGCGTGCAAGAGCAGAATGCCTCATGCGTCACCCCCGTAGGTTGCATCTCTCGTCATCCCGGCGGACCGGAACCATCTCCCGGTCCGTCCGGATCACCTCGTCTGCATATGGGGGCGCGCGTCACACCCCCGTCAGGAACAACAGTTGATGCCTTCGGCGTGGCTTATCTGGGACAGCTTAATGGAATCGAGGATGGAATTCATGGCGCTGGTCGCCTCCACCCACACTGCGCGGACGTTGCAGGTTCCTGCACGTTCGCACTTGGCAGCGTCCCCCACGCAATCGGTCAGATTGATGCCGCCTTCCAAAAGGCGCACCACCTCGCCGACGGTAATCTCGTCCGGCGACTTGGTCAGCCTGTGCCCGCCCTTGGGGCCGCGCACGCTGTCCAAATATCCGGCGCTCTTCAGCGGACGGATAAGCTGCTCCAGATACTTCACGGACACTCCAAGCCGTTTGGACATGTCACTCACGGACACGGGCTTGCCGTTGCTGTTCTGGGCAATATCGATCAACATTCTGGTTCCGTAACGACTCCGTGTGGAGAGTTTCATCCTCTATGCTCCCGGCCAAATCTGTTCTGTGGACTCGGCTGTCATCCGTATGAAAACAGCCTTTCCGTTTGCCGGGAACATACCCCTTTCGATAGATTTTTCCAACCTTTTTCCCTACAGACAGTAGGGATTTTAACATGCCGGGTTTGTTGGATTTCGTCGGATACTTCGCTCCCTAATGCGCGCTGCTGCGCGGGCGGACATAGGGCTGCCGCCCGGCAAGGCGCGCGGCCAATGCCCCAAGGCCCAGCCCCATGGCCGCGCCAAGGTGCGTCCAGTCCACCAGCATCACCGTGGTAGGCGAAAAGAACACATCCGGCATATTCTTAAAGACCCGCACAACCCCCGTGCCCACGAGGGTCAGCAAAAACGCGGCGCGCAGTGCGCCCGTCCACGTCAGCCGCCAGCGGCGGGCAAGCACGTAGCGCGTCAGGTGCATGAAGATGAGCACCAACAGCACGGCGCCAAAGGCGTAGTGCATGGCGTGGGTCAGGGCGAAGTCCGCCGTCCAGCCAAGGCCGGGGATGTCCGCAATGTAATAGCGCTTAAAGATGGGCATCTGCGCCAGCCCGGTCACGGCAAGGGCCGCGCAACACAGGATGTAGAGCCGCACTGTCCAGCGTGGAGTCCTGAGCATTACGAATCCCCCTTCTTCATGGCGGCGGCAAAGGTCAGCACGCCAGCGGCAATGCCCACCAGCGGCGACACCACAACGGCGCGGGCAAGGGCCTCATCCTTGGCCATCACGTCCTGCGCGGGGCCAAGGTGCGGGCGGCCCGGCCCGGTCTCCACTGCTTCGGCCAGCGCCTCAAAGGGGACGGGCGACACATACAAGGTATTGGTCCCGCCGTTTTCATGCTCGCCATAAATATACCCGCCGATTTCCTCGGCGCGGGCGTGGGCAAGGGCCAGCATATCATCGCGCGGCCCAATGGTCTGCACCTGCATGGGACATACCTCAATACACGCGGGCACGCCGCCGTCCGCCACGCGGTCGTAGCACCTGTCGCACTTGTACATGACGCCGTTGCCCGCAAAGGCAGGCATCAGGTCCAGATACAGTCCAACGCCGGTCTGGCGCTGGGGGATATGCCACGGACACACGGCCTTGCACTTGGAACCGCCAAGGCAGATGTCGTCGTTGATGCGGACAATGCCGTTTTCCTGCTTCAGGGCCGCGCCCCACGGGCACAGATTGGCACAGGGCGGATTCACGCAGTGCAGGCACCGGCGCGGGATGAAAAGATCCTGTTCCTCGCCATGTACCTCCACCTGCGCGGTCTGGATGTACAGCCAGTTGTAAGGGGTCAGCCTGTCGTCCACGTCGCGCCTGTCCGACCAGTCCTCGGCCTTGACGCGGGCGGGGTACATCGTGGGAAAGGGCTTTTGCGGCTCGGGCTTCTTGGCGGCATTGGCGTCGCGGCAGGCCTCCACACAGGCGCCGCACCCGATGCACTGCGTCAGGTCCAGCACGGTGGCGAGTTCCGGTCGACGCTCTGCGGCTGCGGCGGGGCGGGGAGCGGCGGCTTCCGCCGCCATCAGCCCTGCGCCACCTGCGGCCAAGGTCTTGAAAAAGGTACGCCTGTTCACGTTGTGTTCAACCTCGTCTCTAATCTTGAGACTTTTCTTATTGTCCTGATTTTTG
>NZ_JBUDSW010000210.1:0-6744 GCF_054921475.1 Desulfobaculum sp.
TACACGTGGTGGTAGGGCAGCCCCTTTTGGATGCTGGCCGCGCGGTAGAGCTGTTCCAGCAGCAGCACGCGCGCCAGTTCGTGCGGGAAGGTCATGGGCGAGAGGCTGAGGGTGAAGCGGCATTTGTCCAGCACATCCTGCGACAGACCAAACGCGCCGCCGATGATGAAGCAGGGCGCGGTGGCCGGGTCCTCGGACCATTTGGTTAAGGACTTGGCAAGGGCCGGTGAGGTCATGGTTGCCCCGTGCTCGTCCAGGGCAACGGGAAAGTCCTGCGGGTCCAGTTTTTCGAGGATCTTTTTGCCTTCCCACTCTTTTTTGGCCTCGGTTTCCAGATGGCCGGGGGCGTCCTTTACGATAACTTCGGTCACCGGGTAGTGCCGTTTGATGGCTTTATGATAATAGGCGGCGGCGTCCTGCCAGTGGCCTTTTTTGAGCTTGCCCACCCAGAGGAATTTCAGCTTTTTCATGTGTTCTCTTTTTGTTGGGGTTGGTCGCGTCCGGTTGTCAAAGGACGGGGCTTGGTTTACTTGTCAGAGATACACCCATTGTTCAAGTTCGCCGTCAGCGCCATGCGCGATGGCCGATTCGATGAAATACACGAGTGATCACCCTGAGGTTTACCTGATGCCGAGACATCGCGCACCGGACGTTTGTTCCCGCCGCACGAATGCACCATGGCTTGTTGTGGTATTTTGTATTGTTGCCGTCTTTGCCCTGTCCACCGGGGGCGTACGCCACGCCCATGCCGCCGGGGGGCTGGAACTGGGCAACCTTATCCTTGATAACCTTGCCGGAAATATCACCGTGCGCTTTGGCGTGCGGGTGGACCAGTTGGAGGAGCTTGAACAGGTTCTTGCCGAAGGTTCCACCGTTGGGCTGGTGTGCGAGGGCGGCGTGTCGCGCCGCAAGAGCATGTGGCCCGATAAAACGCTGGCCGAGGAGGAGTGGGTTTCCACCCTGCGGCGCGACGTGCTGGCGCAGGACTATGTGCTGGACCTGCCCGGCGCGGAAAAGGCGCTGCGCTCCAAGGACCTTGCCGCACTGCTCAAGGACGGATGGGGGCGGCTGTCCATGGTCATTGGGCCATGGGCCGCGTTGTCTCCGGGCGGAGAGTACAGCTTGGACCTTTCCATCACCCTCACGCGGCGCGACGTACCTGTCTGGCTGCGGTACGTGGTGTTTTTCAAGTCATGGGACGTCTATCAGCCCGTCAGCTACCAACTTGATTTCCGCTACTAGGCAGTTCCATGAACGAACAGCTTGAAACCTCGTCCATTAAGGTCGGCACCGGCACCACCAAGGAACGCAAGCGCCGCCAGCGCGAATTGCTCATGGCCTGCGGGGCGCTCCTCGTTGTGCTGATGCTGACGTGGGTGGAGCTGAAATACTTTGGGGAAGTCAATTCCTTCATCTTCCTCGGCCTATTCAACCTGAACGTCATCCTCCTGTTTACCGTCGTCTTTGTGGTACTCAGGAACGTCATCAAGCTGGCCCTTGAGCGCCGCCGCAACGTGCTGGGGTCCAAGCTGCGCACCCGGCTTGTCATCTCCTTTGTGGCGCTGTCCATTGTTCCCACCTTTCTCATGTTCGCCCTTGGCGCAAAGTTCGTCCAGACCTCCGTGGACTTTTGGTTCAAGACGCAGGTTGAGGACTCGCTGGAGCAGGCGCTGGAAGTGGGGCAGGCGTTCTATGCCTCCTCGCAGGAGCGTCTGGAGCGGCGCTCCACCTATATTTTGGAGCAAATCCTTCAGCGGCGCTTTGCGTGGGGCGGCAAGAGCATGGACGCCCTGCTGCGCGAAAAGCGCAAGGAGTACGACCTGTCGCTCATTGGCGTCATCACTCCGGACCAGAAGGAGCAGAACTGGCATACCGGGCCGGAGTGGAAAGGCGTGTGGGAGGAGGTGCGCGATAACGTCAACTGGGAGAGCCTGCGCGAGCGCCCGGAATTTTGGTCCACCATCCGCGCGGGGTCCGGGGCGGATATGGTCCTCGGCATTCTGCCCGTTGACGACGGCAAAACCGGCTACCTTGTCCTTGGCGAGAGCATTGGCCATGGCCTGCTGTACAAGCTGGACAAGATTGTTAACGGCATCAGCGAGTACAAGCAGATTCGCACCATGAAGCACCAGTGGAAGCTGGCGCTGTATGTGCTGCTCGCCGTGGTGACCATGCTTATCGTCATGGGGGCCATCTGGTTTGGGATGCGTCTTGCCAAGGAGCTGTCCGCGCCGGTGCAGGCGCTGGCCCACGGTACCCAGCGCATTGCGCGCGGCGACCTGAGCGTGCGCCTTGAGGATACCTCCAGCGACGAACTGGGCTTTCTGGTGCAGAGCTTCAACGAAATGGCCAAGGACCTGCAACTCTCGCGCTCCGAACTCACGGAAGCCAACGAGCGCCTGAACCAGCAGAATCAGGAACTGGAGCAGCGCGGCCGCTACATTGAGGCCGTGCTGGACAATATTACCGCAGGCGTGATTTCGCTGGACCCCAAGGGCCGCGTCAGCACCGTGAACAAGGCCGCCGAGACTATGCTTGGCCTTGACGGCGGAGCCATTGCGGGCAGCCGTCCTCTTGATTTGCTGCAGGGCCACTACGCGGACCTCATTACCGAGGTGTTCGAGCAGCTGGGGGCCAGCCCCGGCTCGCAGTGGCAGCGCCAGATTGACCTCACCCTTGGGACCCGGGACCTCAAGCTCCTCGTCAACGTGGTGACGCTGGAGGATTCCGAAGGCAACGACTCCGGCATCGTGGCGGTGTTTGAGGACATCACGGAGCTGGAAAAGATGCAGCGTGTGGCCGCATGGCGCGAGGTTGCGCGGCGCATTGCCCATGAAATTAAAAACCCCCTGACGCCCATCAAGCTCTCCGCCCAGCGCATGGAACGCAAGTTCGCCGAGCAGGTGGAGGACCCGGTGTTCACCCAGAGCACCCAGCTTATCGTCAATCAGGTGGAGCACCTGCAGCAGATGGTGCAGGAGTTCTCGTCCTTCGCTAAGCTGCCGGAGGTGGACCTCAAGTGGGGCTACCTTGCACCGCTCATCGAAGAAGTTGTGGCCATGTTCCGCAACAGCCATAGCTCCGTGCACTGGAACCTGCACTTTGAGGGGCAGATTCCGCGCATTAAGCTGGACAGCGAAGGCATGCGCCGCGTGCTCATCAACGTGCTGACCAATGCGGCGGACGCCCTGCACGGCGAAACGGACCCCACGGTGGACATCGTGGTCACCTGTGACAAAATGCTTGGGTGGGTGCGTATGGAAATTCGCGACAACGGTGCGGGCCTGACGCAGGAGGAACGCTCGCGGCTCTTCGAGCCTTACTTCTCCCGCAAGAAGGGCGGCACCGGCCTTGGGCTGACCATCGTCAAATCCATTGTCAGCGACCATCACGGCTACGTCCGCGCCGTGCCCCACGAGCCAAAGGGCACCACCATCGTTGTGGAATTGCCCGTCTAGTCAACGTTTCCCCGCTGGCCGCCGGTCCCGCGCCGCCGGGGAGGTGGCGGCAGTCAGCGCGGCACCTTCCCATCACCCCAAATCGGCCGCAGAAGGCTGGCGAGGAGGAGAGGCATGCGAGTCATCATCATTGGCGGAACAGGGTTCATCGGCAGGCGGCTGTGCGTGACCCTGAAGGAGAAGGGGCACAATGTCGTGGTGACGTCGCGCTCCCCTGAGCGGGCGGAGCGCCTGTTCTCCGGCCATGTGACTGCCGCTGGATGGGACGGCGCAGACCCGGACGCCCTTGCCCGCGTGCTGGATGCCGGACATGGGCCGCAGGCCGTGGTGAATTTGGCCGGGGACAATATCGCCTCGGGCCGCTGGACGCAGCAGAAAAAGGCGCGGATTCTGGACAGCCGGGTGCGTGTGGGCAGCGCCCTTGCCGCCGCCGTTGCCAAGGCGGACGCGCAGGTGCAGGCCGTGGTACAGGGTTCTGCCGTTGGCTACTACGGACCACAGGCCTCGGCGGACGATAAGGAGCTTGCCGAAGACCTTCCCGCCGGGCCGGGCTTTTTGGCCGAAGTCTGTACGCAGTGGGAGGCCGCCGTTGCCGGCGTGGCCGAGCATGGCGTGCGGGTGGCCTATGCGCGCACGGGGATTGTCCTTGGCATGAATGGCGGCGTGCTGGAGCGTTTTTTGCCGCCGTTCAAGATGTACGTCGGCGGCCCGCTTGGCGGCGGGGGGCAGTGGTTCCCGTGGGTGCATGTGCAGGACGAGGTGGGCGCGCTGGCCTTTTTGGTGGACTGCGAGGACGCGCAGGGCGCGTTCAACCTGTCGGCGCCGGGCGTGGTGCGCATGCGCGACTTTTGCAAGGAGCTTGGGCGCGCGCTGGATAGGCCCTCGTGGCTGAATGTGCCCCGTTTTGCCCTGCGTCTTGCCATGGGCGAGATGGCCGACGAAATGATTCTTTCCTCCATCCGCGCCGTGCCGCGCCGGCTGGTGGAAAAAGGTTTTGTTTTCCGCTATCCTTTCCTGCAGGATGCACTGGAAGATATTATCAATGATTAGGGGCGGATGTATGGGCAGTATGCCCTGGGCCATCCTTTAGCACGGCGGTGAGCATGACGCGGAAGAGAATACTGGTGGTCGAGGACGAATCCATCGTTTCTCTTGATATTTCGCACCGGCTGCGGTCCCTTGGCTATGAGGTCGTGGGGCAGGCGCGCACTGGCGGCGACGCCGTCGCCATGGCCGGAACGCATGAGCCGGACCTCGTGCTGATGGATATTCAGCTTGAAGGGAACATGGACGGCATTCAGGCCGCCGAGGCCATCCGCCGCCGGTTCGACATTCCCATCGTCTTCCTCACCGCCTATGCGGATTCTGAAACCGTCCAGCGCGTGAAGGTCACCGAGCCGTTCGGCTACATCATCAAGCCCTTTGAGGACCGCGAGGTCCACACCGCCATAGAGATGGCCTGCTACAAGCACGCGGCGGAGCGCCGGGTGCGCGAGAACCGCCAGTGGCTTCAGGCCACGCTGGATAGCGTGGGCGAGGGCGTTATCTCCACGGACGACCTTGGCCGCGTCAACTACATGAACCGCGTGGCCGTGGCGCTGACCGGCTGGTCGCAGGATGAGGCCACGGGCAGGCCGCTGGGTGACGTGCTGCGGCTTGAGGACGAAGAGTTCGGGCGCGGCTTTGACCCCGTGGCCCGCGTCCTTGGCGGGCGCAAGACCATCCGCACCGACGCTGTGGTGCTGGTTGGCGGGCCGTCGGAGCGCGTTCCCGTGGACCTGCACGTTACCGCCGTGCGCGATGACAACAGCGAAATCCTCGGCCTTGTGGCGGCATTTCGCAATATTGCCGAGCGCCGCCGGACCATGGTTGCGCTGAAAAAGAGCGTCAAGGACCTGCGGCAGGCGCTGGACGCCACCGTTGGCGCGCTGATTGTCACTTCCGAAAAGCGCGATCCGTACACCGCAGGGCATCAGCTGCGTGTGTCCAAGCTGGCGGTGGCCATTGCCACGAGCATGGGGCTGGAGGAAGACATGGTCCGCGGCATCGAGGTCGCGGCCCAGCTGCACGACCTTGGCAAAATTTATGTTCCGGCGGAGATTCTGTCCAAGCCCGCCTCGCTGTCGGCCATTGAATTCAACATGATGCAGACCCACCCCGAGGCCGGGTACGAAATTTTGCGTATGGTGCCCTTCCCGTGGCCAGTGGCGGATATTGTGCTCCAGCACCATGAGCGCCTCAACGGCTCCGGCTACCCCAAGGGACTGGTGGGCGACGATATTTTGCAGCAGGCGCGCATCCTTGCCGTGGCCGATGTGGTGGAGGCCATGTCCTCGCACCGGCCCTACCGGGCGGCCCTTGGGCTGGACCGGGCCTTGGAGGAAGTCCGCTCCGGGCGCGGCAACCGGTACGACACCGCCGTGGTGGACGTGTGTCTGGAACTTTTTGAAGCGGGGTTCGACTTTGACGGCGGCGAAAGCTCCGCCGCGGCCCCGGTGGAACAATAAGGAGCACTGCAGGTGAACAACCTGATTCTTGTCGTGGATGACGAGGAAGGCATTCGCTTTTCCCTGCGCGGCATTTTGGAGGACGAAGGCTACGAGGTCATGGAGGCCGAAAGCGGCGAAGTGGCCCTCTCCACGCTGGAGGCGCAGTCCCCCTCGCTCATCCTGCTGGATATCTGGCTGTCCGGCATTGACGGGCTGTCCGTCCTTGAAACCGTGCGCGAAAAGTGGCCGGACATCCCGGTCATCATGATTTCCGGCCATGGAAGCATTGAGACCGCCGTGACCGCCATCAAGAAGGGTGCGTTTGACTTCATCGAAAAGCCCCTGTCGCTGGAAAAGGTCATCGTCTGCGTGAACAAGGCTTTGGAGTTCAACTCCATCCGGCAGGAGAACCGCGCCCTCAAGGAGCGCATTGAATCCGACCACACCCACCGCCTTACCGGCGAGTCCGCGCCCATTGTCGCCCTGCGGCGGCAGATTGAGCAGGTGGCCCCCACTGACGCGTGGGTGCTCATCACCGGCGAGAACGGCACCGGCAAGGAAATTGTGGCCCGCTCCATCCACCAGCAAAGCCGCCGGGCAGAGCGCCCCCTTGTGGCCGTCAACTGCGCCGCCATCCCCGAGGAGCTTATCGAAAGCGAACTCTTCGGGCACGAGAAGGGCGCGTTTACCGGCGCGGAGTCCGCGCAGGCCGGCAAGTTTGAGCTGGCGCACACGGGCACGCTGTTCCTTGATGAAATCGGCGACATGAGCCTGAAAACGCAGGCCAAGATTCTGCG
>NZ_JBUDSW010000211.1:0-6718 GCF_054921475.1 Desulfobaculum sp.
TTGGCCGTCTCAAAGTCCGCCATGACAACCTGATCGCGGTTGAGCTTGGCGGCCTGCAGGGCGGCCTCGTTGACGAGGTTCTCAAGGTCCGCGCCGGAGAAACCGGGCGTCCCGCGGGCGATGGTGACGATGTCCACATCGGGGCCGAGGGGCGTGCGGCGCGAGTGCACCTCAAGGATGCGTGCACGGCCACGCACGTCGGGCGTGGGCACCACAACCTGCCTGTCAAAACGGCCGGGACGCAGCAGTGCCGGGTCCAGAACGTCAGGGCGGTTGGTGGCGGCGATGAGGATAACGCCTTCGTTGGACTCAAAGCCGTCCATCTCGACGAGGAGCTGGTTCAGCGTCTGCTCACGTTCATCATGCCCACCGCCAAGACCGGCGCCGCGCTGGCGGCCAACGGCGTCGATTTCGTCGATGAAGATGAGGCACGGGGCGTTCTTCTTGCCCTGCACGAACAGGTCGCGCACACGGGAGGCGCCAACACCGACGAACATTTCGACGAAGTCGGAGCCGGAGATGGAGAAGAACGGCACGCCAGCTTCACCGGCGACGGCGCGGGCAAGCAGCGTTTTACCAGTGCCGGGCGAGCCGACAAGCAAAACGCCCTTGGGGATGCGACCACCAAGGCGGGTGAACTTCTTGGGCTGGGACAAAAATTCCACAACCTCGGAGAGTTCTTCCTTGGCTTCGTCCACACCGGCGACGTCTTCAAAGGTGACCTTGGACTGGTCCTGACTAATCATTTTGGCCCGCGAGCGGCCGAAGCTCATGGCCTTTCCGCCGCCGGACTGCATTTGCCGCATGAAGAAAATCCACACGCCAATAAGCAACAGCATTGGGAACCATGATATGAATAACGTCATGTACCAGGGGGATTCCTCATCAGGTTCCGCCGTGACCTGCACCTTGCGGTCGATAAGCCGCTGGACAAAGTTCGGGTCGTCAGGGGCGTAGCTGACAAAGCGCTGGCCATCCACGACGGAGCCAGTGATGCGCTGTCCCTGGATTTTCACTTCAACCACGTCACCCTTGTCCACGCGCTCCAGCAGTTCCGTGTAACTGAACTTCAGCTGGGGTGTAGGCGGCTGGTTAAACAGGTTGAAGAGGACGACCATAACGAGACAGATGGCCGCCCACAGAAAGAGGTTCTTGGCGAAGTTGTTCAAGTTGGAACTCCTCTATGGCATTGGCGCGTTTGCGCTGATTCGCAGGATATCCGGTAGTATAAGTTCTGATGGTACGGCAGGCAATGGCCTGCGGTGCGTTTTTTCCATTTTTGCCTTTTCGTGCAAGGCGTATCGTAAAACGCTAACATACACCCATGGCACTGTCCACGCGCAGGCCGGGGCAATTCCTGCTCTGGGCGGGCTGGCGCGGCGGGCCGAATTGCCTTTCCGCTTGAAGAGTTGGGCCAAACCTGTTACTTCACGCCTACCCATGCGGAGGGACGTCTCATCCGGTGATGGGCGCGGGCTTCAAACCCGTAGAATCGTTGAGAAACGATTGGCAGGTTCGACTCCTGTGTCCCTCCGCCATGAAAAATGCAGTCGGCCTTGTGCGCAGAGCATCTTGTACCAATCCGGATTCCCTGATATTTTCCCAGAGTGAAATCGCATCCGCATTCGGCTTCAAACCACGGCGCAACGCACCGTGGGCGCCTCTGCATACAGGGCGTGGCACCTTGACGAGCGCCCGTGCATGTTGTAGGCGCTATCGGTCCGCACTCCATCATGTGTGGACACACTACTCTTAAAGTCTGGCATCGCTGTCGCAGCATGCTCGTGAATATTGAAATGGAGGACATATGGCTAAAGAAGAAGCAATTGAAGTACAGGGCGTCGTTGAAGAAGCCCTCCCCAATGCGACGTTCCGCGTGAAGCTTGAGAACGACCACGAAGTGCTGGCCCACATCTCCGGCAAGATGCGCAAGTTCCGCATCCGTGTTCTGCCCGGCGACAAGGTCACCGTGGAGCTTTCTCCCTACGACCTGAACCGCGGCCGCATTACCTTCCGCCCCCGCTAGTCCTCATTCCCTTTCGCACGGCGAAGCCGGAGAAAGGGGGAGAGCCTGTCTCGACACAGACAGCCTCTCTCCCTCTCTCCGGTTTTTTGCAACCTGAGGCCGACACACTCAGGTTGCACGACAACGCCCCGCAAGCCTCCCTTCCGGCTTGCGGGGCGTTTCTCATTGGTATGTTCTCACTTCTCGCTGCGAGAGGGCGGCGCGAACGCCTCGCCCAAATCCAGCAGCCTCCATGTGATGAGCTCGTGCGGCGCGCGGCGCCTTCAAAGCATGGGCGAGATGCCGCATGCTGGAATGCAAGGTGTTTCTGTACGCGCCGCGCTGTGTTTGGTCAGCGGCCTTTTAGGGTTTCTCCTCAAGGGGCAGTTCCACCATGGTCATCGGCGCGGCCGTCCCCGCTCCGCCGATGGGCGTCAGGCGCACATAGTGGCCCTCCACCTCTTGGCAGCACGGGGCGACATGGTCGAACAGGCGATTGAGCGCCCGGTTGTCATTAAGATACTTGTAAGCCTGCCGGCGCGCGGCGTCGGAATCCGCCGTGGCCAGCGTGACCAAACGGTCCATGACGAACCGCACCTGCTCGGCCTTCTCCTGACTGGTGCGTATCTTTCCCGTGTTCATCAGCAGCTTCACCATGGGCCGGTGCCCAGCAAAACGCCGTACGAATTCCCGTCCAATACCGGGGCCAGACAACACATCTTCACGCTTCATGGTCAATACTCCGAGGTTGAAGGGGAGAATCTGTCACCATAATGCCGTTATAGGACGGGACGTTACATTTCGCAACCGCTGGAATTTTTTCCTTTCTGCATTCCTCCAAAAACCGCACACCATCGTCATAAAACAGCCTTTTCCCTCCCCTGCTGCGCGCAAAAAGACGCAAAAAAAGGGACGCCCCGTTACCGGAGCGTCCCATAGCGTCATTGCTGACTGAACGGCGGCTAGTCCATGGACGTCAGCCACGCGCGCAGCGTTTCAATCTGGCGGGTCACGGAGTTCGGTCCCGTGCCGCCGGAGGTTTCACGGCGGGCGACAGCCGTCTCGTAGGCCAAAGCCTCAAAGACGTCCTGCTCGATCATATCCGAGAACTGGCGCAGTTCCTCAAGGGTCAGGTCCTCAAGGCCCTTGCCCTGCTTCTCGGCATAGCCCACGGCGGAACCGGTTACGTGGTGCGCCTCGCGGAAGGGCATGCCCTTGGACGCGAGGTAGTCGGCCAGCTCCGTGGCGTTCAGGTAGCCGCGCGCGCAGGCCTGACGCATACGGTCCGCGTCAAAGCCCAGCTCGGCCACCATATCGGCCATGATGCCCACGGACGCACGCACGGTGCGGTCCGCGTCAAAGAACGGCTCCTTGTCCTCCTGCATGTCGCGGTTGTAGGCCAGCGGGAGGCCCTTCACCAGCGTCATCAGGGTGGTCAGCGAGCCGTACACGCGGCCGGTTTTGCCGCGCATCAGTTCCGCCACGTCCGGGTTCTTCTTCTGCGGCATGATGCTGGAGCCTGTGGCGTAGGCATCAGGCAGCTTCACAAAGCCGAACGCGGGGTTGGACCAGATAATGATTTCTTCGCACAGGCGCGACAAGTGCGCCATGATCATGGACCCGGTGAACACGGCCTCGATGACAAAGTCGCGGTCGGACACGGCGTCCATGGAGTTGGCGAACACGCCGCCCATGCCCAGCTCCTCGGCCACAGCCTCGGGAGCAAAGTCATAGGTGGTTCCGGCCAGCGCGGCGGCCCCGAGGGGCGACACATTGGCGCGGCGGGCGCAGTCTCCTGCCCGGTCCGCGTCGCGCATGAACATCTGGGCGTACGCCAGCAGGTGGTGCGCCAAACTCACGGGCTGAGCGGGCTGCATATGCGTGCAGCCGGGCAGCAGGGTCTGGCGGTGTTCATCCGCGCGGCGGCCAAGGGAGGCCACAAGGTCCGCCAACAGGCCACGCCACTCATTCATGCGGCGCGTCACATACAGGCGAAAGTCCAGAGCAATCTGGTCGTTGCGGCTTCTGCCGGTGTGCAGTTTGCCACCGAGGGGGCCGATGATTTCCGTCAGGCGCGCCTCAATGTTCATGTGCACGTCTTCCAGCTCGCGCTTCCAGACAAAGGCGCCGGACTCAATCTCCTCGCGGACCTGATTCAGGCCGGAGGTGATGGTCTGCACTTCCTCAGCGGTCAGCACGCCCTGCGCGCCCATCATGTGCGCGTGGGCAATGGAGCCGCGGATATCCTCGGCGTAAAGCTCGCGGTCGTACTGCTCGGAAGCGGTGTACTGCTCCACGGACTCGGCAGTCTTGGCGGCGAAGCGGCCGCCCCACATTTTCGTCTCAGACATGTGGTGCTCCTACTTCTTGGCAAAGCCTCTCAGGCGAAGCCCCTGCAAGGTGATGAACCCGGCGGCGTCGGCCTGATTGTAGACGTCCTCGGCCTCGAAGGTGGCGAGGGAAGCATCATACAGGGAGTACGGGGACTTGCGGCCCAGCGGGATGGCCTGACCCTTGTACAGCTTCAGGCGGACGGTACCCGTCACGTGCTCCTGCGACTTGTCGATGAAGGCCTGAATGGCTTCACGCTCCGGCGCGTACCAGTAGCCGTTGTAGACCATCTCGGCATAGCGGGGGATAAGGGAGTCGCGCAGGGACATGAGTTCGCGGTCCATGGTGACGCCCTCAAGGTCGCGGTGCGCAGCAAACAGAATCGCGCCGCCGGGGGTCTCGTACACGCCGCGGGACTTCATGCCCACAAAGCGGTTCTCCACCATGTCCACACGGCCAATGCCGTGCTTGCCGCCCAGCTCGTTCAGCTTCAACATGATGCTGGCCGGGGACAGCTTTTCGCCATCGATGGCAACCGGGTCGCCCTTTTCAAAATCAATGGTGATGACCTCGGCCTCGTCAGGAGCCTCCTCCACGGACACGCACATGGCGTGGGAGAACGGTCCCGGCTCGCTCCACGGGTCTTCCAGCTCGCCGCCTTCAAAGCTGCAGTGCAGCAGGTTTCTGTCGCAGCTGTAGGGCTTGGCGTGGCTCATGGGCGTTTCAATGCCGTGGGCCTCTGCAAAGCTGATGCAGTCCGTACGGGACTTCAGGTCCCATTCGCGCCACGGGGCAATGGTCGTCAGGGTCGGGTCCAGAGCGGCGGTGGCCAGCTCAAAACGCACCTGATCGTTGCCCTTGCCGGTTGCGCCATGGGCCACGGCCTGCGCACCCTCGGCGTGGGCGATTTCCACAAGGCGCTTGGAAATCAGCGGACGTGCGATGGACGTGCCGAGCATGTAGCGGCCTTCATAAATCGCACCGGCGCGGAACATGGGGAAGATGAAATCGCGGGCGAATTCTTCCTGCAGGTCTTCGACGTATGCCTTCACAGCACCGGTTTTCAGCGCCTTTTCGTCAATGCCGTCCAGCTCTTCACCCTGACCAAGGTCTGCGGTGAGGGTCACGACTTCGCAGTCGTAGGTTTCCTTAATCCACGCCAGAATGACGGAGGTGTCCAGACCGCCGGAATAGGCGAGGACCACTTTCTTGATGTCTTTGCTCATTGCTTCCTCTACTCAAAAATACTTAGTCGGAAAAAACCCATTCAAGGATGGCCTTCTGCATATGCAGGCGGTTCTCGGCCTGATCAAAAATCACAGACTGCGGCCCCTCGATAACGGACTCGGACACTTCCTCGCCTCGGTGGGCGGGAAGACAATGCAGGAACTTCGCATCCGGTGCGGCAAGCGCCATCATGGCGTCGTCCACCATAAATCCGGCAAAGGCCTTTTCTCTGGCCTTCTGCTCTTCCTCCTGCCCCATGGACGCCCATACATCAGTATTAATGTAATGGGCACCGGCGCATGCCTCGCGCGGGTCGCGGGTCAGCGTTATCCGCGCGCCAAGGCCCTTTGCCCGCTCCACGATGGCGGGGTCCGGGTCGTAGCCCTCAGGCACGGCAAGCGCCAGCTCAAACGGAAAATGCACAGCAGCATTGATAAAGGAATGCGCCATGTTGTTGCCGTCGCCAACCCACGCCACCTTCAGGGACGAAAAGTCCGGTGTGCGCTCGTACATGGTCAGCATATCGCTCATGACCTGGCACGGATGGTATTCGTCAGTCAGGGCGTTCACCACGGGGATGCTGCCCCACGTGGCCAGCGCGTCCACCTTCTCCTGACCAAACGTGCGGACCACCATGCCCGCACAATAGCGCGAAAGCACACGCGCCGTATCGCACAGCGGCTCGCTGCGGCCAAGCTGCGACTCCGCAGGCGTCATGAACAGAGGGGTCCCGCCCAGATGACGGATGCCCACCTCAAAGCTGACGCGAGTTCGGGTGGACGCCTTCTCAAAAATCATAGCAACAGTCTTGCCAGACAGAAGGTCACTTCGGTAATCCACCTGCTTCATCTCGTGTGCTCGTCGCACAAGGGCGTGGGCGTCGGTCTTCTCCAGGTCGAGAATGCTCAAAAAATTCCTGGGCATGGCAATCCCCTGTTCTAATGATCTATTCCAGAGAGCTCTAGTCGCGAAACAAACGGCCATTTAACGCCGAACGTATGGCAATGTAAAGCCTCGTCCCCGCTCAAACCGTCTAGGGCGCCATTTTTCACCATTTTGGCAAATTGCGCGTGGCGTACGGTGGAGGCAATGCCACCCTCTTTATGCTCCGCAGGCTTAAGGATTTCATCCTTAAGAATCCTCTTCATACGCCAC
>NZ_JBUDSW010000212.1:0-6689 GCF_054921475.1 Desulfobaculum sp.
GTCCGGCAGGGGCGCAAGGGGGGCGGCCCCGCCCGGGGCGTGATGGTCCCCGGGTGAGGCACTGCCCGCCCGGCGGCCCAAAACCCCCACCATGTGGGATCCGATGACGGACCGGGCGAGCGGAGCATCGGGCTCGGCCGTGGCGGAAGCGACAATTTGATCAAGAAAATTGGTGTTCATTCTTGCATTCTCCGGAGCAGAAAGTAATATCTGTAACGATTGGACATACGTCTGCCCACACGGGATTGCAAGGTGGCGCGCGTCGCGGCCTGGGGGGACGAACCCGCGAAATGCGTCATCAATGCTTTACTTTTCATTGCTTCCTGTTATATGCACTCGTCTTCAATCCCGCACGTTCCGCATCGGAACCGCCAGTGGACAGCCAAGCTCGGAGGGTTGATCATGGATCAGAAAGATATCGAGATGTTCCGCACCCGGCTCAATCAAATGCTGGATGACATCCTGCGCAAGGGTGAGGAAACCATAGTCGACATGACGGACGAACATGAAAGCTATGCGGACCCGGCAGACCGCGCCACTGCGGAATCCGACCGCTCGTTTACCCTGCGCCTTCGCGACCGCGAACGCAAACTCATCAAAAAGATCCAGGCGGCTATTGGACGCATTGAGGACGGTACCTTCGGTGAATGCGAGGAATGCGGCGAGGAAATCGGCGTACCCCGCTTGAAGGCCCGCCCCGTGACCACGCTGTGCATTAATTGCAAGAGCCGTCAGGAAGAAGAGGAAAAAGTGCGCGGGGATTAAGCCCTTAGTCCCCGGGCTGTGCGCGGGCACGACTCCCGCGCGTCATTCATATGGAAGCAAATTTCTTCCGGTGCCTCGCGCCCCGGTTGGGGGAGACCCTCGCCGGACGACGCATCGACCGTATCTTTAACCCCGCGCCGGGGGGGTGGACCTTTAAGGCCCGCTCTGGCGCGGGGTCCTATCTTGTTTTCAGGGCGTCCAAAAAGGGCGGCCTGCTCTTTATTTCCAAGGAAAAACCAGCAAATCCGCCCCAGCCTACGGCCATCTGCATGTGGATGCGCAAGCGACTGGAGGGGCGCAGGCTTCTTGACGCCTGTGTTGATTGGCAACAGCGCAGCATCGCGTGGGAGCTGTCTCCCGGCGAAGGGCGCTATCTGCTGCTCAATGTGGAAAAGGAACCCGCCCTCGTGGACGAGCTTCCCGCTGCCTTTGGCGATGAGGCCCCGTGGCCGGACCCGCAGCGCGTGCTGACAGACCGCGACGTCTGGCGCGAGCATCCGCAGATTTCCCCGGCCCTGCGCCGCACCATTGGCGCACTGCCCGAAGCCCGCGCCGCCGCCATGATTGGCGCGCTGGAGCGCGGCGGATGCGGCCAGTTCTTCGTCTATCCCAAGGGCGAGAACACGCGCGGCGGTGAGGCGCTGGTCTGGCGTTTGCCCGACTCCCTGCATGCCGGGCGCGAGGAGCAGGCGTGTGACGACGTGCTCACGGCCGCGGACCTGTGGGGGCGGACGGAACTTTTTCCCGAACTTGCCCGGTTGGCCGTTGCCGGTGAGCTGGAGCGCATCAAAGCCCAGCGCCGCAAGCTCAAGCGTTCGCTGAAGAAGCTGGACGCGGAGGAAGACCGCATGCGCGGTTTTGTGGCCAAGGCGGAGCAGGGGCAGCTGTTGCAGGGCTGGCTCTATATGTTTGACAAGGACGAAAAACGTTCCTACGTGGACCTGCCGGATGCCACGGGCGAGGACGTCCGCATCCAGTTGGACCCGCGCCGCACAGTGCGGGAAAACATGGACCGGTTTTTCAAGCTGGCCGCCAAAGGCCGGCGCGGCCTCGGCTTTGCCGTGGAGCGCCGCAAGGCTCTTGAGGGCGAGCTTCAGGCGCTGGATGGCACATCCGCCGCCGTGCAGGAGGGCAAGCAGGCCCCCCGCACCACAGGCGAGCGCGAAGTGCGCGGGCGGTTGCAGGGCCTCCAGGTTGCGGCGTTTCGCACCTCGGATGGCTTTACGGTGTACCGGGGCAAGAGCGCCAAGGGCAATCATGAGATTCTGTCCCGCCTCGCCAGTCCTTTTGATTTATGGTTCCATGCCGCCAACGGCCCCGGCGCGCACGCCGTACTCAAGCGCGATTATCCCGATCAGGACGTGCCGGATTCCAGCCTTGCCGAGGCCGCCGCGCTTGCCGGGCTGAAAAGCCACTACGGCAGTGCCGGAAAGGCCGAGGTCATGTGCGCCCTCGTGAAGTACGTGCGCAAGACCAAGGGTGCGGCCCTTGGGCAGGTCGCCGTGGACCGTGTGGAGCATACGCTACATGTGGACCTTGACCCCACCATACAGGACGACCTCTTCGTCTGCTGAATGACTGGACAAATTCCCCGGTTGGACGGGGCCGGACAAAAAGGGTATCGTGTTTGCTCGCTTTGAGCATAACGGCCCGAAAAGATAGGATTTTATGCCAAAAGCACAGTGTGTGGAAAAGGCGCTGGAGTTCGACGAGCTTGAGCTTGCGCGCGAGCTGTTCGGCCCGCAGGACGCCAACCTTGCGGCGGTGGCCCAGAAGACCGGTGTGCGCGTGGAATCGCGTGGCAACCGCGTGCTTCTGCGTGGAGAGGACGATGAAATGGTGGCCTTTGCCGCCAACGCCCTCATCCAGATGTACGACCACCTGCGCGCCGGGAACCGCCTGTTTCCGGATGATGTGGACTGCGCCCTCGGCATTCTTGGCCGCGAACCGTCCGCCAATATAAAGGATGTGTTCGACGGCGAAGTGTTCGTGGTGACGCCGCGAAAGCGCATCACCCCGCGCACGCTGACCCAGCGCGACTATCTGCAGGCCATTCGTGAAAACGATATGACCTTCGGCATTGGCCCCGCCGGCACCGGCAAGACCTATCTTGCTGTGGCCATGGCTGTGGGCAGTCTGGTCCGCAAGGAAGTCAAACGCATTATTTTGACCCGCCCGGCTGTGGAAGCCGGGGAGAAGCTGGGCTTTTTGCCCGGCGACCTCGTGGAGAAAATCGACCCCTACCTGCGACCGCTGTACGACGCACTCCACGACCTCTACGATTTCGGCAAGGTACAGGAGATGATGGAGCAGGGCATCATCGAGATTGCGCCGCTGGCCTTTATGCGAGGCCGCACGCTTAACGATGCGTTTATCATCCTGGATGAAGCGCAGAACACCACGCCGGAACAGATGAAGATGTTCCTCACCCGCCTCGGCTTCGGCTCCCGCGCCGTTGTAACGGGCGACGTCACGCAGATAGACCTGCCCGGCCATGCCGAGTCCGGTCTTATCAATGCCACGCGTTGTCTGGCCGATGTGGAGGGCATCTCTTTTGTCCATTTCCATGACGGTGACGTCATAAGACACCCGCTCGTGGGAAGGATAGTGCAAGCCTATGAACGCCATAAAAAATCAGAAAAAGAAAAGCGCCGCTAAGCGCAAGAAGGGGACACCCCCTTCTTGGACGGCGCGGTTTATCCCGTCGTTTTCCGGTGCGGATGGCGGCGTGCTTGGCACGCTGTTTCTGCTTTTGGTCCTGTTGGTCCTCAGCGCGCTGGCCGGTGCGGATTTTTCCTCCGGTCCCCGCCTGTACCTTGAGGGCGAAATTGCAGACCGCGACATCATGGCCGACCGGGAGTTCCTTGTAGAGAACACCCGCGCCACCCGCATCAAGCGCAAGCAGGCCGCCGCAGCCCAGCCGCAGGTTTTTGACCTGACGGACGACTCCTACGAGCAGCTGGAGCAGGACGTGTATCAGGTCTTCGAGACCCTGAACACGGCCCCCGTTGCCGAGCTGGAGGACGTGCGCTGGAGCATTGCCGAGGACCTGAACGCGGAAATTGGCGTCTCCACCTTTCAGCGCTGGCGGCGCGAGGATTTTCAAAACCTCGTGCTTGGCCGCGTGCTGCCGTGGATGAAGAATTATCTCGGCGAGGGCGTCGTGCGCGAAAGCGCGGCCCTGTCGCGCTACGATTCCGGCATTCTTGTGCGCAACCGTGTGTCGGGCATTGAGTCCCTGCGCGTGGATACCTCCAGCGTGGCGGACTTTGATGTCATGCATCGCGCGCTGACGCGCTTCCTCAAGGGCGAACTGAAAAAGCCCCTTGTGGTGCGCCGCGATATTTGGACCCTTGTCGGCCCGCTCACCAAGCCCAGCCTGACGCTCAACGCGCAGGAATCCGCCGAACTGCGGCGGCAGGTGATGCAGGCCGTGGAGCCGGTCTACTTCCACGTCCGCGAAGGTGAGATTATCGTCCGCCAGGGCGAGGCCGTCAGCGAAGCCCAGTACATGAAACTCAAGGCCATGATCGCCGACACGCCCCAGACCTACGGGCTGGGCCGCGCCATCGGCATCTTTGTCCTGAGCGCGCTCCTTGTCATGGGCGTTATCATGTGCACCCGCTTTGGCCTGTGCCGCGACCTGACAGGGCGCGATTTGGTCCTTGTCTCCATCGTGCTTTTGCTGTTTGGCGGTATGGCGAAGTTTCTGTCTTTGCTGGATGCGCCGCTGGCGCTCTCCGCCGGGGCTTGGACGCGCGATATTTTGCCCTATTGCCTCCCCCTCGCGGGGGCATCGGGCGTTCTTGCGCTCTTTTTCCCCTACGCCGTGTGCTTTTACGCCACCATCATTCTCGCCTTGGTGAGTACGTGGATGTTTGGCGGGCATTTGCCGCTGTTCACGTTCTATTTCCTTGGCGGCATGTTTGAGATGTTCCTCATCAAGAACTCGCACACCCGCTACGAACTGCTGCGCAGTGTGTTTCCGCTGCTTGGCGGGTTGCTGCTGGCATGGTCCGGCGCGGCCATCGTGGAGGCGCGCGACATTTGGGCCATCGGCATCGGCAGTGTGTACGTCATCGTCTCCGGCGTGACCTCGCTGCTGCTCGTTCTTGCCCTGTCGCCCATCGTGGAGTTCTTCCTTGGCTTTACCTCGCGCTTTAAGCTCATGGAGCTTATGAACCTTGAGCAGCCGCTGCTGCAGGAGCTGATGGTTGCCGCGCCCGGCACCTATCATCACTCCCTTGTCGTCTCCAATATGGTGGAGGCCGGAGCCCGCGCCATTGGCGCCAATCCGCTTCTTGCCAAGGTTGCCGCCCTCTATCACGACATCGGCAAAATAACGAAGCCGCAGTACTTCATCGAGAACCAGCTCTCCCGCGAGAAGAACAAGCACGACAAGCTCACGCCGTCCATGAGCGCGCTGATCCTCATCTCCCACGTCAAGAAGGGTGTGGAACTCGCCCGCGCGCACAAGCTCGGCTCCGAGATTGAGGACATCATTCAGCAGCATCACGGCACCACGCTGATTTCCTACTTCTTCCACAAGGCCAAGGAGCAGGCCGAGGCGCGTGGCGAAGAGGACGTGCGCGAAGAGGAATTCCGCTATCCCGGTCCCAAGCCGCAGACCAAGGAAGCCGGACTCATTCTGCTGGCCGACGCCATCGAGGCATCCAGCCGTGTGCTGTCCGACCCCACTCCCTCGCGCATCAAGGGGCACATCGAGACCGTTATCAAGCGCATCTTTTCCGATGGGCAGTTGGACGAGTCCGAGTTGACCCTCAAGGACCTGCATCACATCAGTGACGTGTTCCACCGCATTCTCACCGGCATATTCCATCAGCGCATTGAGTATCCCGGTACCGCGCAGCCCAAGCCCGAGCCGCCCGCGCACGCCGACTGCCCGCACTGCGCCGCCCGCGAAAAGGACGACGCATCGGCCATTCCCGTCCCCGCAGGCAAGCCCGAGTCCGCCGACAAGGCCCCAAAAAAGGACCAGCCCAAGGCGGCAGCGTCCAAGAAGGACAGCGCCGACAAGGGCGACAAGCTCGAAAAGGTGCCCGAGCGCGAGTACACCCTCGACATGTCCGGACGGCTCATCATGGGCCGTGACGGTGAGGGGGGGCCTCAGCTCAAGTTCACCAAGACGCGCCTCGGGAGCCAGTAATGCAGCAGGACGCCCAGCGCATCACTTTAGAAACGCGCGCCGCCATTCGCCCCGACATGCCGCTCTCGCGCCGCGAACTGTTTCCGCTCGTCGAGCTCGTTCTCGGCGTGCTTGGCATGGATGGCGCGCAGGTGGACATTATCATCGTCGATGATGCGGCCATGGCCGGGTATCATACCTCCTTCAAGGGCCGCGTCGGGCCGACAAACGTTCTGTCCTTTCCGGACAAGGACGCCTCGCGCCCCGACTACATCGGCCAAGTGGTCCTTTCCGCCGAGACCTGCGCCCGCGAGGCCGACCTGTACGGGCAGCGTCCCGCTCAACATCTCGCCCGCCTGTTGGCACACGCCTTTCTTCATCTCGCCGGTCTTCCCCACGGAGCCGAAATGGAAGGCCTTACCGAAGGCGCCGTCGATGCCGTCGCCATGCACTACAGCAACTGCTGAGGCGCCGCGCCAGAGCGCATGCGGAACGATAGTACGAGAAACGAAAAGAGGACGCCGGGATCGGCGTCCTTTTTTCGTTTGTGCTGGCCGGGTCGTTACGCCGGGGTCAAGAGGGTGCCTCCTGCGGCTTAAGGGCCATGGGCCCGTAAGAATCCCGAGGTTTTTCGGTCTGGCAGCCAGTCCGAAAAAAGGGGTGGGTGCTTTCGAGAGGGGGGGCCGTAGTCCGCTGTGGCCGGGGCTGACGTGGGGGCGTGATTGCAGCCGGGTGGGGCGTGGGAGACGTGGCGTATGAAGAGGATTCTTAAGGATGA
>NZ_JBUDSW010000213.1:0-6664 GCF_054921475.1 Desulfobaculum sp.
TGGGAAGCGTTCGGCGGGGTCTGTCATGGCAAGAGTGAAGGCGTCCTGTGTGGGGATATTGTGATGCGTGTCGCCTGTTTCGGGGCCGAAGGGGGCATTGGCGTCTGCAGGAGCGAGTGATGAGAGGGGGGCGTCTGTGGGGGGGGCTGTGGGGGCGTGGTCTGGAGTGGTTTCATTGGGCGCGGCGGCGTCCTCCAGGTCGTTGATGGCATCCAGCAGGTCCTGTGTGGTGAGAGTGTCATCATCGGCGGAGCCTTCAAGGGCAAGGCGGGAAGCGAGGTCGTCCGGCAGGGGCGCTTCGTTGTGGAACAGGGCGCTTTCGTCCGGCGTATAGGGGCGAAGTGGAGAAATGTCGCCGCCGGGCGTAATGATGCGCGCTAGTCCCGGGTCCAGCAGGTGCGCCTGCGCAGTGGGCGTGGTGATGGCGGCAGGGATTTCCGCCGGAGCAAAGCAGCCCACAAAGGTGTCCGCGCCACCTGCGGCAATGTCCACACCGCCTTCGTGCAGCGAAATATCGGCCTCCGGGAGCACAATATGAAGGTGCTGAGCCGAAGAATCTTCGGTTTTTTCTACGAGAGCCCTATAGACTCCTGCCGCAATGGCGATAGTGAGAGGGGACGAGGCGACGACATCGCCCTGCGCTGCGGTGAAAATCGACGCAGCACTGTTTTGCGCCTGGAGGAGGGTCGCGGCATTGTCAAATGTGACGCACAGCGTGCTGTCGTCTTCTGTGACAAGCGTTTCCTGTGGGTAAACTGGTGATCCTGTGGAGAGAAAACGGAGACCGGTTTCAGATGTGGCATAGGTGCTGCCTGTGGCGTGGATGACTTCTCCTAGTGCTTCCATAGTCTTGCTCCATGTTCCGCAGTGGCTGTAGATGGCCTAGAGTATGCATAATGTCGCAGCCAAGGGCAATGCATTGTGAAGAAAAACAGACCAAAGTCCCACATCCTGCAATCTCCAAAATGTGGAGAAGAAATTTGGGGCTTGGTGCGTCAGCATTTTTGCGGGGGCACGTTGTGGGCGTGCTGTGCATGGCGCATGGCGCGCGGCGGCGTTGTGCCGGGACGTGGCGCGGCCTAAAAACGGGGCGGAAAAATGCCGCCCCAGCACCCCTTTGCGGCAAAAAGCGTGGCCGAACGGTTGTTTGCCGCAAAAATATTGTATATCAGACGGCTGGGCTCAATATGGGACACATGCGTCGAAAACCAAGGGAGGCCAGAACCTTCGCGGCGCAAACCCGTGCCTCAGCCTTGAATAGTTTTACCGGATGTGCAATTCATGAATAAGCTGGAAACGCTCTCCGCGCGGGGAATTTCCGGTGGCGGGAGATGCCATGTTTGATACTCCAGACAAAAGGGTGCGTGAGGACTTTGCACGCGCCAAAAGTGCACTGCATAAGGGCAACATCGCGAAGGCGTTGCTCCATGCGGCCTCTGGAGTGCGGCAAATGATGTCCCGTAAAATATTCGGGCGTGCCCGGTTCGAGGTGGAGGTTCACCTGCAGGAATTCCTCAAGGACTTCAACCGGCATCCCGAGGTCAAGGCCTTTATGCGGTCCAAGGGCGTGAAGGCCGGGCCGTATGTCACCTTCCGCCGGGGGACGGAGCGGCAGATTTTCGCCTTTTTCGTCAAGACCCTTGAAGTGCTGGAGGCAAAGGAAAAGGAAGCCGAGGAGGACGCCGAGGTCAAGCGCGCCCAGCGCAAGAAGCTCCTCTTTGCCAAGGCGCAGCAGGCCTTCAACAAAAAGGAATTCCCCAAGGGCAAAAGCCTGCTCCGTCACGCCATTGAGGAGTTTGGCCGCGAGGAAGGCGTCCTGCGTGAAGCCGGGGCGCGGATGCTCAAGGCCGGGCTGTATTTTGAGGCCGGAGAGGTGCTGGAAAAGGCGCTGCTGCTCAATCCGCGTGACAGCAAGGCCCTTGCCTACGCCGTGCAGGCCTACAAGAATGCCCGCGAATATCCCAAGATGGAAAAGATGTACCGCTACGCCCTGCGGACTTTTGGGTCACACCCCAAGACTCTGCTGCACATGGCGGAGATGTACATTGAGTGGCGCAAGTACGACGAAGCCTACGACTACGCCAAGCAGGCCTACGACGCCGACAAAAGCCTCGCCAAGGCCAAAAAGATTGTGGAACTGACAGAGAAGCGCATTTTCCGCTAGCGCTGTGCTGGCACCATAGGCCTTCACGCGACGGCCCGCCTCCGGGTATACCGGAGGCGGCCCTTCGCGTTGGCAAAAGTGGTGTCGTGTTACGGCTGCGGCGCGGTAACGGCGTGAAACACGGCGTCTGGAGTGATGTCCCTCATGCACTGGACGCCGCGGTCACAGCCGCGTCCGCCGTGCAGGGAGCAGGGGCGGCAGGGCAGGGCGGATTCCAGCACAGTGTCATGCTTGCCGCTGGGGAAGAAGCCCCAGTGCCGCGTGGTGGGGCCAAACAGGCCCACGGTGCGGGTGCGCACAGCAGTGCCGAGGTGCATGGGGCCGGAGTCGCCAGTGACCAGCACGTCGCACTGCTCCAGCAGCGCGCAGGTCTGGCGCAGGGTGGTGGCGCTGGTGAGGTCGGTGACGCCGTCCGGCGCGGATGCGCCGTAGAGCGGGGCGGGGTCGTGCCCGACAATGAGGCACCGCCATCCGGCGGCAACCAGCCGCTCCGTGAGCTCGCGCCATGAGGCGTCCGGCCATTTTTTGCCGTCGTGCGTGGCGTAGGGGTGCAGGGCGGCAATGGGCGCCGCGAGGCTGTGGCGGGACAGAATGCCCCGCGCCTCGGCGCGTTCGGCCTCGCTCAGGTGAATGATGGGCCGTACGGCGGAGGCCGGGACGGCGCCGCGCTCCACGGCGCGGGCGTAGCGCTGGGGCACATTGAGCGTTGTCAGGCTGTCCCCTGCCCACTGCCAGCCGAAGCGGCCAAACAGCCGCCGCGCCAGCGAAAATTTTGGATACCGCCGCACCGGACCGCGCCAGAACGTGGCAAGTACCATAGACCGCAGGGTGCCGTGCAGGTCAAGGAGCCCCCAGCCGTCGTAGCGCGCGGCCAGTTCGCGCGCGGCCTGCACCCATTTGAGGCCTTTGAGGGAGGCGTCCTCGGGCATGACGGTGTTTTCTATGGCCGGATGGCCGGTCAGCACCGGGGCGTTGGGCTTTTTGGTCAGCACATGGAAGGTCCAGCCGCGTGTGGCATGCAGGTGGTTCAGAACGCCTGTGGTCAGGACCACGTCGCCAAGGGCGGACATGCGTACAACAAGCCATGAGGTAGGAAGCGCCTTAGCCACGCGTCTGCTCCAGTGTGGTTCGCACGGCGTCCCACGCGGCGTCGGGCGTGATGCCGCGCATGCAGTCGTGATGGCCCTTGGGGCACTGCCGGGGACCGTGCAGGGAGCAGGGGCGGCAGTCCAGCGGATTTTCCAGCACCGTGGAGTGCTGTCCACGCGGGAAGAATCCAAGCTCGCGCACCGTGGGGCCAAAGATGGCCACCAGCGGCGTGCCCTGTACCCACGCCAGATGCATGGGGCCGGAGTCGCCGGACAGGTAGCAGTCCACGCCAGCGATATACGCCCCAAGCTCAGGCAAGCTTAACTGTCCTGCAAGGTTGGAGAGCTGACCGCTGTCCGGCGAGACGCCAGACAGGCGCAGAACCTCTTCCGCAAGGTGGATTTCGTCCGGTCCGGCAAAGAGGATGACGTGGATGCCCGCGTCGGCGGCGCTGCGCATGACGCTGGCAAAGTATTCCAGCGGCCATTGCTTGGTGGGCCATGTGGAGCCGGGATGAATGCCAAGGGTGGGGGCGTCGATATCCGCAAAAAAGTTTCGCGCGTGCACCCGCGCCTGCGGCGGCAGCACCAGCGTGGGCTTGGTGGTGGACGGAATGCTCAGCGGCTCAAGGAGCTTGCCAAGGCGTTCAATTTCCTCCAGCTGGTCAAAGGCGCGGTCCACGGTGTGGGTGTAGAGCCAATTGTTGAACCATGGAGAATTGTAGCCAATGCGGCGGCTTGCCGACGTCCAGCGCGCAATGAGGCCGCTGCGCAGGCTGGTGTGGGGGCTTATCCACAGGTCAAAGCCTTCCTGCGCCAGCGAGCGCCCAAGGCGGTAGGCGCCGCGAAGGCCCTTTTCCTTGCCGCGCTTGTCAAAACCGCGCACGGATGTCAGTTCCGGCTGGGCCGTAAACAGGCTGTCCACGCCTTTGCGTACAAAAAAGTGAAGCTCCGCCTCGGGGTAAGCCTGCGAGACGGAGTGGAGAAGCGGAAGGGTCAGGATGGCATCGCCAAGAAAGGCGGTGTTCCAGATGCCGATTTTGATCATGTGACTGATTCGCCGATTGTGGCGTTATGATGTAGAATGAAATCGCATGCCGCGCCAAGGTCGCGGGCAACGACGTGGGGCGCGCCCGCAGGGCGCGGCGAAGGCCGGGTCCAGATGGAGAGCGGCGCGCCAAGGGCGTACTTGTCCAGCTCTCCCGCACCCTTGCCGGTCAGCACCAGAATGCTGGCGGCCAGCCCGGCCTCAAGGCCAAAGCGCACGTCCGCGTCCTTGTCGCCAATCATGACCGTGTTCGCCGGTGACAGCCCATGGTCAGCGGCAAGGCGCGACCACATGCCCGTTGCGGGCTTGCGGCAGTTGCAGGGCGTATCCGGGGCGTGGGGGCAGAAGGCGGTGTCCACAATGCTGACGCCGTAGTCCGCGAGCATATCGCGCAGGCGGGCGTCCACGGCGTGGTAGTCCGCCTCGGGAAAATAGCCCCGGCCAATGCCGGATTGGTTGGTGGCAATGAACAGGCGTATTCCGGCGCGCGCCAAAAGCGCAAGCCCCTCTCCCGCACCGGGAAGAAGTTCAACGCCTGCGGGATCGTGCAGGTAGTGCTTGTCGACGATGACGGTTCCGTCTCGGTCGAGGATGACGTTTTCGATGTTTTCCATAAGAAGAAGATAGGGTATAGGCGGTCTCGCCGTTACGCGTCTCTTTGTGAGCCACAACAGGCGCGGCGTCAAGAGTGGGGCCATGTGCAACTATTATCACTTGCGCGCAGGCGCGTAGCTCTGGTAGACAGCCAAACAGTAAAGAGGAACCTGTGAAACCGCACCAATGCTTGATTAGCGAAAAAAATTCAGAAGCCGGAACCGGTGGAGTCCGCTGTGCTTGAACTCATTCTGGCCATCGTTCTCGCCACCGGGGTCTCCATGTTCTGCTCGGTGAGCGAGGCGGCGCTGTATTCAGTGCCGTGGAGCGTTATAGAGCGGCTGAGAAAGGCGAACTCCAAGTCCGGACACCGCCTCTACGCCCTCAGGATGAACATTGACGAGCCCATCGCGGCTATTTTGACCCTGAACACGGTGGCGCATACAGCAGGCGCGGCCATAGCGGGCGCTGCGGCGGACAAGCTCTTTGGCTCCGAAAACCTGCTGTACTTCACGCTTGTGTTCACCGTCATCATCCTTGTGTTTTCGGAGATTCTGCCGAAGACCATCGGTGTGCAGTATACGCGGACCCTTGCGCCGCTGTTGGCGCGGCCCATGGGTGGGCTGGTCTGGCTCCTAAGGCCCGCCATTTGGGTGCTGGGCTGGGTGTCCAGACTGTGCGAGCCCAAGTCCGCCGGCCCCTCGGCCACGGAAGAGGACATCACCGCCCTTGCCGCGCTTTCGCGCCGTTCCGGCGTGCTGAAGCCGTACGAGGAAGAGTCCATCCGCAACATCCTGCAACTGGATGTAAAGGTGGTTCGCGAGATTATGACGCCGCGTACTGTGGTGTCGTCACTGCCTTCGTCCATGACCGTGGCCGAGGCGCGCGAGGACACCCACTGCTGGGCGCACAGCCGCGTGCCCGTCTACGATGAGGACCCCGAGGACATCGTGGGCATCGTTTTCCGGCGCGACGTGCTGGAAGCCGCCGCCGAGGACCTTGAGGACCGCCGTTTGATGGACCTCATGAAGCCTGTGCTCTTTGTGCTGGATACCTTGACCCTGGACAGGCTGCTCGGTAAATTTTTGGGATCGCGCACGCATTTATGTGTGGTTCTGGACGAATACGGCGGGCTGTCCGGCGTGGTAACGCTGGAGGACGTCCTTGAGGAAATCCTTGGTAAGGAAATCGTGGACGAGACCGACGAAGTGACAGACATGCGGGAACTTGCCCGTCAACGCCGCGCCGAGCTTGCCCGGGCGGTGAAAAAATCCAGATAGGACCATATATGGCGAAGAAAACGAACAAGACAGTCTACATTGTGGCCCTGCTCCTTCTCGTGGGCGGACTGGGATCGCTCGTGTATTCCGGCCTGTCCCAGAACAGTGTGTATTTTTTGAACGTTTCCGAGGCCCGGGCCATGCCCGTGGGTGAACTCTCCAACGTGCGCCTGTTTGGCACGGTTGCCGATCAGGATCTGGTTGGTGGTCCCGGTCAGAAAGGCGTGCAGTTCCGCCTGCTGGACAAAAGCGGCAACAAGGACTCCATCGCGGTGGAGTACGACGGCGTGGTGCCCGACACCTTCAAGCCCGGTGCCGAAGTCATTGTCGAAGGCGGAGTTGATTCCACTACCGGCGTCTTTGGCGCGCGGACCCTCATGACCAAGTGCCCCTCCAAATACAAGAAGCAGCGCGAGCAGGAAAAAGCTCAGAACGGCTGATGCGCACCTGTTCTCCCTCCTTTGCGCCACTCTCACGCCCGGCCTTGGCC
>NZ_JBUDSW010000214.1:0-6638 GCF_054921475.1 Desulfobaculum sp.
TATTTTTTGGACGGCTTCCGTCCAAAAAATCCTAAGGATTGTTAAGGAAATTATTTCCTTAACTCGCCGAAGGCATCTTCTCTTCTCTTCTCGTCTTCCCTCTCCACTCCCCAGCCCCAACGCCCCACCACCAGACGCAAAAAAGCCCGCAGCGTGTGCTACGGGCTTTTGTCGTCTTTATGGTGCCGAAGGGGAGACTCGAACTCCCACGGCCTTTCGGCCACTACCCCCTCAAGATAGCGTGTCTACCAATTCCACCACTTCGGCACGGGGTATTGTCAGTTGGCGCTCTGCGCCGCTGACGGAGAGGTATCTATAAGATATGACGGCGTATCGTCAATCATTTTTTATGGTTCAACGTCATTTTTCCCGCCATCCGCCGTAAAACGGGTGGAACCGGGCTGCTCCCAGCGCATCACTTGCTCGCGGTGCCCGGTTGTTTCATCAAGGCGCTCCTGCACCAAGAGGAAGCCATGGCGCGCGTAAAAGCGGCACGCGGCGGTGTTTTCGGTGTAGACGGCAAGGCGCAGCACGGGTGAAAGGGTCTTGGCGTGGTTGAGCAGTGTCGTCCCCACTCTCCTACCCTGCCACTTGGGCGCGACAAAGAGTGCGGCGAGGTACTCACCATTCATGCTGATGAACCCGGCAACCTCCCCATTTTTCTCGTACACCCACGTCCGGGCAAGGGGCAGATAGACCTCGCGCATGGCTTGGACGTTTCCGCGCCAGAATGCAGCGTCGATGAAGGCATGCGAGGCAAGGGACGCGTCAAGCCAAATGGCGAGGACGGCGTCGGTGTCTTCTGTGCGGAATTCGCGAATCATGGCGCTTTCCTTTGGCCGAGATGGAGAATCAGAAAAAAAGGGGCACAGCAACCGCCGTACCCCTTGTTGTGTCTTCGTGATGCGCTCACTGCCGCAGCATGGCGTGGCTAGAAAATGCCAAGCCCTTTGAGCATGATGAGCACCGTCAGCACAGGGGTCACGAACTTCAGCACAAAGATGAACATCTTGGCCACACCATCAAGGCGCAGCAGGCCGTTATTGGTAAGGGCCTTGCGGAAGGCATCCGCCCCCCAAATCCACCCGGCGAACAGGCAAATCGCCACGCCGCCGAGGGGCAGCAGGATGTTCTGCGTCATGTAGTCGTACAGGCTGAAGAAGTTGAGGCCGAAGAAGGTCACGTCGGACAGTACGCTCTCGGAGAGCGTGGCAGGCGCGCCCACGGCGGCAAGCAGCAGTACGGTAAGAATGGTGCCTTTGGCGCGGGACATGCCAAGCGTTTCGGTGGCGAAAGCAACGGGAACCTCAAGCAGCGACAGCATTGCGCCAGTGGCGGCCACGCCGGTCAGGATGAAGAACAGCGCCTGGAACACGCCGCCAAGAGGCATGGATTCGAACACCTTGGGGATGGTCACAAACAGCAGGGACGGCCCGGCTTCGGGAGCCATGCCAAAGGCGAACACCGCCGGGAAGATGGCGATACCGGCCAGCAGCGACACGGAAAGGTCCGCCAGCATAACGCGCAGCGTGGTGATGGGCACATTCTGATCATCGCGGTAGTAGCTGCCGTATGTGGTCATGGTCCCCATGCCGACGGACAGCTTAAAGAACGCGAGGCCCATAGCCATAAGCACGGCGGTAAAGTTCAGCTTGCTGAAATCCGGCGTGAACAAAAAGGTCAGGCCCTCGGATGCACCGGGCAACGTCATGCTGCGCACGCCCATGGCGATGAGCAGAACAAACAGCACGGGCATCAGGCGCTTCACCGTGCCCTCAATACCTTTAGAGACACCCATCATAATGATGCCGCCCACAAAGATAAGGACGAACCACTGCCAGAACAGCGATTGGACCGGGTCCTTGACCAAGTCGGTGAACATCTTGGCGGTATCAACAGTTTCTGGCCCGGAGAAGAGCATGCCGATGCTTTTGAAGATATAGGCGAAAACCCAGCCCGCGACGTCCGAGTAGAACGCCATGATCAAAAAGGCGGAGATAACGCCGCACACGCCGATAAGGAACCACGGCTGGCCCTTGGGCGACAGGCTCTTGTAGCTGGTGATGGCATTGGCCTTCACGTGGCGGCCAATGAGGATTTCCGCCACCATAAGCGGAAGCCCCACAAGAAAAGTGCAGAGGACGTAAATGAAGAGGAAGGACGCGCCTCCGTTCATCCCCGTCATGTAGGGAAATTTCCAAATATTACCGAGACCGACCGCAGACCCGAGTGTTGCAAGGGTCACGCCGATGCTCGATGTAAACCCGTCTCTGTTGCTCATATCACCCCTACCTCCGTCATCCCCCCCGGACAACGGACTGAACGTTGCGTACACGCTCCCAGCGACCATGCAGGGAGCCTACCTTGAGTAAACTGCGCCTTGTACCCTAGGACAACGCTGGAGTCAAACAACCCTTCTTCCATAACTCCTTGAAAAGATGCATCTTTATAACGCCGCCGTGCAACTGCAACACTACAGGACGCACACTTCTTTACCGCCCGCTGTACAATACAAAAACGAGGGGCGCGGCACGCTGCCACACCCCTCGTCAATGCACTACTTGTTCCGCACTTCACATGCATGAAGCGCTATGGAATTTTGTCACAATTTTGTGACTTTTCATGGTGTCAAACACACCGCAAAGCGCTCGCCGTGAGCGCACGTCTACAGAGCGCGCCACTGCATTCCCGCGCTATGCCGGGCGAGTTTTTATACCGCGTCCTTTCACAGTACTGCTAGAAGATGCCAAGCCCCTTCAGCATGATGATCATGATGAGCACAGGGGTGACGAACTTAAGCAGGAAGAGGAAGCTTTTTGCCACCTTTTCAAGGGGCAGTACACCGTCATTGGTGAGGCTTTTGCGGAAGGCCTCCGCTCCCCACACCCATCCTGCAAACACACAGACGGCCACGCCGCCAAGCGGCAGTAGAACGTTCTGCGTCATATAGTCGTACAGGCTAAAGAAGTTCAGCCCAAAGAAGGTCACATCGGACAGCACGCTTTCGGACAGCGTCGCGGGGGCGCCCGCAGCGGCCAGCAGCAGAACAGTCAAAGCGGTGCCCTTGGCGCGGGACATGCCAAGCGTCTCGGTGGCAAAGGCAACGGGCACCTCAAGAAGCGACAGCATCGCGCCCGTGGCGGCCAGCCCCGTCAGGATAAAGAACAGCGCCTGAAACACGCCGCCAAGGGGCATGGATTCGAACACCTTGGGGATGGTGACAAACAACAGGGACGGTCCAGCTTCGGGAGCCATGCCAAAGGCAAACACCGCCGGGAAAATGGCAATGCCAGCCAAAAGCGACACCACAAGGTCGGCCACCATAACGCGCAGCGTGGTCACGGGCACGTTTTGGTCGTCGCGGTAGTAGCTGCCATAGGTCGTCATAATGCCCATACCGACGGACAGCTTAAAGAACGCAAGGCCCATGGCCATCAGAACAGCCGTAAAGCTCAACTTGCTGAAATCCGGGGAGAACAGAAAGGTAAGGCCCTCGCTGGCTCCGGGCAAAGACAGGCTCCGCACGCCCATGACAATCAGCAACACGAACAGCACGGGCATCAGGCGCTTCACCGTACCCTCAATGCCCTTGGAGACGCCCATCATAATGATGCCGCCAACAAAGATGAGGACGAACCACTGCCACAGCAAGGACCGCACAGGGTCGGCCACCAACTCGGCAAACACGGCTCCGCTGTCAGCAGTCGCCGGACCGGTAAAGGCCAGCACGATGCTCTTGAAAATATAGGCGAAAACCCAGCCCGCTACGTCGGAATAAAATGCCAGAATCAAAAATGCCGACAGCACGCCACTCACGCCGATAAGGAACCACGGCTGGCCCTTGGGCGACAGGCTCTTGTAGCTGGTGATGGCGTTGGCCTTGACCTTGCGACCAATAAGAATCTCCGCAACCATCAGTGGAAGGCCCACGAGGAATGTACACAGCACATACACAATCAAAAACGACGCGCCGCCGTTCATGCCCGTCATGTATGGGAATTTCCAAATATTACCAAGACCGACAGCGGACCCCAGCGTTGCGAGGGTCACGCCAATGTTTGAAGTAAATCCATCTCTCTTCGTCATTTCACCCTGCCTCCGCCATCCCCCCAGGATAACGGGTTATGCATTGCTTCCACACCTCCCTGACCATTTGAGGAGGTCGCCTCTTGCCGAACGCGCGAATCTAGCTCATGACCGCCCTAGAGTCTAAGTCCTCTTTGTCATAACGCCTTTGGCAACCAGCGGCTTTTTCGCCACGGCGCCCCCTCGCCCGGCAGCGGCCTCCAGCACGGGAAAAATCCCCAAACGACTGCGCCCGCCTTCCTCAAGCAAGAAAGACGGGCGCAGAATATCCGGCGATTTTCGCTTCGCCTCGGGGTATGACGCAGACTACTGATTGCGCAGGTTGGCGATAACCGTGCTCAACTTGTCCGCAAGGGTTACGAGTTCATTCACCGCGCGGGTGGACTCGTCCATGGCCTGCGCGTTGACCGAGGCAATCTCGTTCACCTCTTCGGTGCTTCGGTTGATTTGCTCGCTCGCGCTGGATTGCTGCTCCGACGCCGTGGCGATATTGCGCACCTGATCGGCGGTGGATTCCACAATGCCCACAATGGTGCCAAGGGCAGACCCTGCCTGCTGGGCCAATTCTGTGCTCTTGCCCACCTCTTCCGTGGCAACGGACATGCTTTGGATGTTCTGATTCGTGCCCGTTTGGATGGCGCGCACGGACGCTCCAACTTCCTTGGTGGCGGCCATGGTCTTCTCTGCCAGCTTGCGCACTTCATCCGCAACCACAGCGAACCCGCACCCGGCCTCACCCGCGCGGGCGGCCTCAATGGCGGCATTCAGGGCCAGCAGGTTCGTCTGGTCTGCAATGTCATTGATGACTTCCATCACTTGGCCGATGCCTTCAGCCTCCTGACCCAACTCGCCAAGGGAGCGCTCCAGTTCTTCGGACATATGGTGAATCTGCGTAATGTTCTCCACCACATTATTCACGATATCACCGCCGGACTGGGCCTGAACCTTCGCGCGGTCCGCAGATTCCGCGGCCTGACTGGCGTTGCGCGCCACTTCCAGCACGCTGGCGTTCATTTCTTCCATCGCCGTGGCCGCCTCGCCGGTACGCTCACGCTGCACCTCGGACCCGCGCGTCGATTCCGTAATCTGAGCGGACAGCTCCTCCGTCGCGCTGGACACCTGTTCCACGATGCCCGCCAATTCCTCAGCAGCCTGCAACATGCCCTCACGCTTGGCATTTTCTGCCTGCTGCTTGGCCTTTTCGGCCTCCTCCAACGCCTGCTCGGCCATCACTGTCTGCGTTTTGGCCTGCTCGGTCATCTCCTTGGCACGGGAGATATTCTCCACAAGCGAATCAACCATGTCGCCCATGGCGTGGTTCAGGTCGAGGAGTTCACCGCCAAAGCCCTTATCCGACATTTCGACATCATAATTGCCGCTGGCGATTTCTTTAGACGTCACCACCATGCGCTTGATGGGGCGGGTCAGGTTGCGCGCCACAAAGTACAGCGCCACCAGCACTACACACAACGTCCCCAGCCCCACAATGGTCAAATCGCGCAGCAGCACGCTGGCATCACGGGTAATGTTTTCCAGCGGCGCACTGACCGCCAAGTACCAATTCTGCCCCGTGTCCCCCAGAGGAATCGGAACATAACGCAGTAAGGAGTGCTTGCCCGTTGCCGGGTCCACCGTTTCGGTGAAGAAAGGCTTCCCCGACGACATGGCGCGCTTCAGCCCGCGCTCGCTCTGCACATCCGTTTCCCGGAAGATATCCTTGCAGATAAGGTCCTCATCCGGGTGGGCAACAACCTGTCCGCTCCCCGTCAGCAGGAACGCATAGCCCGTTTCATACGGCTTCAGGTCATTAATCATCCGGTTAATGTCCGATATAGCAAGCCCAAGGCAAACAATGCCCTGAAAGCGTCCATGCACCAGAATAGGGACACTGGTCGTCGTCAGCATCAGCGTCTGGCCGCCCACATGGTACAGGTACGGCGGCGTCACAAACGCCCTGCCCCGCTGCTTTGGCACAATATAATAGTCACCATCGCCCGGCACGGTATACTCGGCCAATTCCTTAACCTTCGTCACTGCCCCAGCCGTGTACACATACGGGATAAACCGGCCCGTTTCGTCGTGGTACGGCGCGCCCACATACTCGCTGTCGCGCCCGTCAAAGGCTTCCGGCTCCCAGCCCATACTGCCGCCGTGGAACAGGTCGCTGCCTTCCACAATGCTCCGCAGCAGCTCCACCGCAAGGGGGCGGTCCATCGTCCGGCCCTTTTCACGCATACCGCCCATGGCCTGCGCCAAAGCTCCCGCCCGGTCCAGTCCGGACTGAATCCGCGCCCTGACGATATTGCCATACTCCCCGGCAAGAGCCGTCATTTCCCGTTCAGCCACATTCCGAATGGCCTGCGAACTCTGGCGCGTTGCCGTAAACTCAATAACAGCAAGCGCTACAATAACCAGCGCCGCTGTTGGCAACATGATCCGATACATCATCTTCACATTGGTGAACTTGCCCAAGATTTCCTCCTCCTTGGGGTTACAAAACCACAAAAGTCCCGTGGCACAGGTAAATTCACCCTTTGTAAATGACTGGATAA
>NZ_JBUDSW010000215.1:0-6635 GCF_054921475.1 Desulfobaculum sp.
CGCATCGGCGTCCGTCCGGGCCAAAAAAGAAAAACGGCCCTGCGAGGGGCCGTTCTATTCTACAACCATTTAAACCATTTCTTCCAACTGCCCTGCGCTTCTTCCCGCACGTCCTCGGACGAATCCTTTTGGAAGCGGAGGTAAGCGAGCTTGGAACGCTCGGCGGCGTAGTCAACAACCTTGGGCAGGTCGGGGAAATTCTTCGCGATGGATTCATAGCGCTGCCACGCGGCGCGGTAGCGCTCCGTGCGCCAGTAGAAGTCGGCGACGTAAATTTCATGGTCGGCCATGTACTGACGGCACCCCTTGATGTACGCCGTGGCTTCCTTGGCGTACTTGGTATCGGGGTAGCTTTCGCGCACGCGCTCAAAGTACTCGATGGCCTGAGAGACATGCTCCAGCGGCTTATCAATGGAAGAGAACTGGCTGTACCGGCTCTTGCCAATCTGGAAGAGCACGTAGGGGATCTCCTCGTGACGGGGGTGCAGCGCCTCGAATTCGATATAGGCGTCTGCAGCGGCCTCGTACTGCTCGTCCATGTAGTAGGCGTCACCAAGGGCCAGCTCGGCGGACGGCGTGTAGGGGCTGAAGGGGTACCTGTCGCGCAGCTTGCCAAAGTAGCCTGCGGCGTCAGCATATTCCTTGGTATGCATGGCGTCGCGGCCTGCCTCGTACAGCTCCTGCGCCGTATCTTCCGGCGGCTCAATGAAATAGGAGTCGATATAGCCACAGCCCGTAATGACAACGGCCATGGAAATAGCCGCAAAGAGGCGAAATACTTTCTTCATGTGTCCTGTTTCCGGATTCTCGGTGATCTCACGCCACGGCGTAGGCCGGGCAGTACTTGGATGACGGTGCGCGCGGCAAGAGCCTTGCACATCCAGTCACGGTACCTACAGGAGCTTACAGCACGCGGTCAAGCCCCGGCGCATCCCCATAGGAAAAAAGGGCGGACGGCGCACCGCCAATCCACCCTTTGTTGACACAGGCTTTTTTAAAAAAGCCACTAAATCTTAGAGCTGATCATTTCCTTGATGCTGCTCTTGGAGACAGCGCCGGTCACCTGCTCCACCACTTCGCCGCCCTTGAACAGGATAAGCGTAGGGATAGCGCGGATGCCGTACTTGCTGGGCGTACCGGAGTTCTCGTCGACGTTCATCTTCACGACTTTGATCTTGCCGGCGTACTCTTCGGCCAGTTCGTCCACCACAGGACCCATGGCTCGACAAGGACCGCACCAGGGAGCCCAGAAATCGACCAGAACGGGCACGTCGTTCTTCAACACTTCAGATTCAAAATTGCCGTCAGTCACTTGCGAAGCCATATCGTACTCCTTTTCTTTTCAAGGTGGTGGCATTGATTGTGTTCCACCCTGCTCCTCGGTCATGCAGCCCATAGCCTTTATGGCTTTCCCACGACAGCACACCGGATAGCGGAGCGATGCAGTCTTTGACAGTAAGTTCACGGGTGGAGCCTGTCAAGACATCGCAACCTACCATAGCGGTCAGTCCTCTTCAACTATCCGCTGATAATCCCAAGGAATCGCCCGGCCACGGGGTATGGCCTCAAGGTCAAGATCATGCTTCCACCCTGCCTGTGCCACCTTCTCGCCCGCAAGCGCAATCATTGCGCCGTTGTCGGTGCACAGCCGCAGGGGCGGCAAAACGCAGGTCAGGCCATGGCTTTCGGCAAGTTCTGTCATAACGCGGCGGATAACGCTGTTGGCCGCCACGCCGCCCGCCACCACAAGACTTGTGACGCCCTGCTCCTTCACGGCGCTCAGTGCGCGGTCCACCTTAATGCGCAGCGCGTCGGCAATGCACCAGTTGAAGGAGGCGCACACCTCGGCGAACTCGTCCAGCACGCCGGCCTTGGCCAACAAATCTTCCACATCCTGTCCCGCTTCGGGCATATGCGGCAGACGCAAATGCGGATGCGCGGCCACATAGTTGACCACAGCGGTCTTTACGCCGCTGAAGCTGAAGTCGAGATTGTCGTTATTAACGTAAGGGCGCGGAAACATGGACTTGTCCGGCCTGGCGCGCTGGCCGATGACGTCAATAAACTTGCCGCCGGGGTAGGGAAAATTGAAGGTCTTGGCGGCCTTGTCAAAGGCCTCGCCCGCGGCGTCGTCAAGGGTGCGGCCCTGCACCTCAAAGTCGAGGGGGGAGCGGATGAGATAGGTCTGCGTGTGGCCGCCGGACACAAGCAGGCCCAGCGCGGGATACGTGATGTCCATCTCAAGAGCGGGAGCCGTCAGGTGCGCCCACAGATGGTTCACACCCACAAGGCGCGCGCCCGTGGCAAGGGCCAGCCCCTTGGCAAAAGACAGGCCGACCAGCAAACTGCCAAGCAGTCCCGGCCCACGCGCAACGGCGATGTTGTCGATGTCCTCCAGCCCGACTCCGGCCGCAGCCAGCAGGTCATCCAGCAGCGGGGCCAGCACACGCAAATGCTCGCGCGAGGCCAGCTCGGGCACCACTCCGCCAAAGAGCGCATGCGCGTCAATCTGGGTGGCAATGCGCTCAGCAACAAGACGGCCATCGGCAACAAGTGCCATGGCCGTCTCATCACATGATGTCTCAATGCCAAGCGTCAGGCTCACTTCTGCTCCTGATGCTTGGTGTAGATTTCCGCCACCTTTTCCACATCGTTGCGGGAGCCGATAAACAGCGGCACACGCTGGTGCAGTTCCGTGGGCTGGTAATCAAGAATGCGCTGGGTGCCGTCGGTCGCCAGACCACCGGCCTGCTCCACAAGGAAGGCCATGGGCGCGGCTTCGCACAACAGGCGCAGCTTGCCGCCCTTGCTGCCATCGTCAAGGGTGCGGGCGGGATACATAAAGATGCCGCCGTACAGCAGGTTCCTATGGAAGTCCGCCACAAGGGAGCCGATGTAGCGCGAGGAATACGGCTGACCAAGGTTGTTGGTGGTGCTCTTGAAATGGGCGAGCACTTCCTTGGTGGCCGGGTCCCACGAGTTCCAGTAGGCTTCGTTCACGGAGTAAATCTTGCCCTGATCGGGGATCTTCATGTCCTCGTGCGAGAGCAGGAATTCGCCGACGCTAGGGTCCAGCGTAAAGCCGTGCACGCCTTCGCCCGTGGTGTACACCATCATGGTGGACGAGCCATAGATGAAGTAGCCGGAACAGATCTGCTTATCGCAGGACTGGAGCACCTCGCGCATGGAGGGCTTGTCGCCGGTTTTCTTCAGCGGGCGGCGGTAGATGGAGAAGATGGTACCGATGGAGACGTTGACGTCAATGTTCGATGAGCCGTCCAGCGGATCAAAGATCAAAATGTAGTCACCGCGCGGCAGATCTCCAGAGATATGGATAAGATCGCCGTTTTCCTCGGATGCCATGGCGCACAGCACGCCGGAACGGCGCATGCGGTGGATAAGCACATTGTTGGCGAATTCGTCCAACTTGCGGACCTTTTCGCCCTGCACGTTGGTATCGCCCGTAAAGCCGAGGACATCCACAAGTCCTGCCTTGGTGACTTCTCGGGAGATGATCTTGGCCGACAGAATGAGTTCGTTAATCAGACTGGTAAAGCGCCCTGTCGCCATCGGCGTCTTTTTCTGATGCAAAAGCAGATGTTCGGTAACCGTTACCTGACTCATCGCAAGTCCTCCTACAGGAGTCGGTCGAGAAAGAGCGGCTCACAGATCATAAATAGCATTAAAATCACATTCATGGCAAAGTTTTACATGCCTTTTCCGGCCCGCATGGCCCGAAAAAGCGAAGGCCGAACGCCCAAACAGCGCTCGGCCCTACAGCAGAATATATTCCGCCGCACTGCCTTGCCGCAGAAAACTACAACACGTTCCAAAAACTGCCGGAATCGCTGACGGAGCCCTCGGGGGCGCGCACAGCGTACACGATTTGCTTGTTGCCGATGTAGCGGCTCATCCAATCATACTCGCGGCTGTCAATGGTAATGGTGCCCGCACTCTGCTGGGCGAGCATCTCGTCCCAAGGCCTGTCGAACAGCGCCTCGGCAGTGGCCTTGTTCTCACCCTCCCAGAGCATCTGCTCGGGCGTGAAGACCACCAGCTCACCGGGCTGCGGACAAAAATTGATGACGCTGCGCATGTCAAAATGCACGGCGACAATACCGGCAAGGTCGTTGCCTTTGAACAGGGCGGTGCCCATGTACATTTCGGGACCAAGGGGGGTCTTGTCAATGAAGACCCGCAACTCGCGGTCGCGCAGGGCGTCGCCGTCCTCAAGCAGAGGGGCGATGTTCAGCGGCTTCATCGCGGCGTCGGGGCGGCGGAGGATTACATCACCGTCGAGCATGCTCGCGGCAACACCGTTCACCCAGGAATACTCGGAGAACAGCCCGTCAATCCACTTTTCACCGGGCAGACGGTCCTGCCGGTTTACGTAGATGGACAGCGACTCCAGTTGCGTATCCACAGGGGAGAACAGCGCGGCCATACGCTCCTCGCGGGAGTCGTAGTCTCTCTGCTCAAGGTCCACCTGCGGGTCAACGTTGATATATTCCTTGTAGTATTCCTTGGTCGATTTCCATGTGCCTTGGAGCGTTTCACACCCCTGCAGCATAAAGGTCGCGGCCAGAACCGCGCATGTCAGCGCGAGCTTGCGTTTCAAAATCCAACCCCTTGTAATCGTCGTCAATGCATGCGGGCAGACTGCCCACATGTTGCCTTTGGGTGGTGTGACAGAAGATGCGCCTTTGGGCAAGCGCTATCTCTCCATAAAGGTCAAGCGGCAATGAGCCGCCGCCCCTTTCGGAGACGGCGGCGCAAGCCTTTTTGGAACATTTTAATGGGTCGCCCGGGCTTCAAGTCGCTCGGCCAGCGCTTCCAGCGTGCCAAGCAGCTTCTCCTTGCCGGGGAGTTCCGCCGGGGGCATCTGCTCCTCGGCGGATGCGCCCTTGGACGGGCCCTTGCGGATGCGCTTTTTCAGCCCGGCGATGGTGTCCTCTATCTCCGCCCGGTCCGTCTCGTCGTCGCAGACGGTGAGCAGTTCCTGATAGATTTCCACCGCGCCGCGGTAGTCGCCCTGCTCCGCCAGCAGATTCGCCATGGTGCGGGTCCGCAGGGTGGCTTCCTCCTGCGTTTCGTCCTCGCGCGGTTCCACCACGGACGGGCGGGGGCTGACCTGCGGCGGCGCCACACTGCCCTCGGTATCCGCAGCGGCGGCAAGCGTCTCGGCCACTATCGTGGCCTCGGGCAGACCTGCGGCTTCGGCCTCGGCAACGACATCAACGTCGTCGTCAAAGTCCTCGCCGTCTGCGTCCTGCGCTTCTTCGCGCGGGGCGGCTGTACCGGGCTGGGCATACAGAGAATCCAGACCGCGCTCAATGACCTGCGACCAGGAAATGCTGTTGCCCTGAAAATCCGCCGCAAGGAAGGACAACGCCAGCGCGGAGTCCTTGGTGCGCGATGCGCCGCTTTCGGCCCATGCCTTCCAGAACGCGGGATACGCGGACAGAACGGACGTCAGGGTCTCTACCTCGCCGGTGGTTTCATTGCTGCGGCCAAGGGCGCTCAGCACTTCCACCAGCAGGAAACGGGCTTCAAGGTGTTCGGGATTGCGCTCCAAACCGCCCTTCAGGGTGGCGGCCGCCTCCTCAAGCTGTCCATCCTCAAAGTACAGACGGGCGAGAGGGAAGAAGACCTTGGACGCTGGTTCCAGTTCCAGCACTTCCTTGAACCATTTAATCTTGGTCTGCATCGATGGCGGCTCCTGGGTGCGTGTCAGGCGTATCGGATTGCGAATCCGGGAAGACGTAGACGATTTCGTCTCTTTCCAGATAGTTCATTCTCTTGCGAAGTGTATCCTTCAGGTAGTCGCGGTCAGACTTCAGCAGGCGGATTTCCCGCGACAGGTCGCGGGCGCGCTGCTCGGCCTCGGCAAGTCGCCGGGTCATCTGCTCGTGGTCTTCACGCAGTTCACGATAGGCTATAAGCCCTTGGTCGCCCACAAGCAGGCGATATCCAAGGGTTAAATTGAGCAGGATGAGTATGACAAGAAAAATTCGTCTCACTGCGCCGGGATCATTGCACCAGCTTCGGACGTTCTTCCTCATGGGAAGCCAGCCCGAGCGGCCCTCTCAGTTCTTCAAGGAAGTTGGCAGTAGCCCGCTCTATGCGACGCACGTCCTCTTCCTCAACGTCCACCTGATCGATGCGTTTCATAAAGGCCTTGAGCTGACTGAACTCATCCAGCAGCACATGACCAAGCTCCAGGCGCTCAAGGTCCTGTTCCAGCTCGATGATGGTTTCCAGGCAGTTCATCAGCCGTGTTTGCAAAATGGAAGTCTTGGAATCCATGGTTTTCCGTCAGGTTGAGGTCAGCTCCCGACGCCTTGCGCCGCTTTGTTGAACAATTCGTAATACAGCTCATAACCCTGAATGGCACTTTCTAGCAACTCCGGAGCGTTCTCTCCGTCGCTGGTGTTCATATAGAAATTCGCCCCATTGCGAAAGGCCAAATTCTGGTCAAGGCTCTTGGCCTCTGTGCCAAGGAGGATGAGATTCGTTTCGCGGCGCTTGTGGCCCGGCCACATGGCAACCTCGTCACGCAGGCGGCGCGAGCCATCAAAATCTTCAAGGATAAGGACAGCGTAACTGTTCAGGCGCAATTTGGCTATGGCCTCCAG
>NZ_JBUDSW010000216.1:0-6633 GCF_054921475.1 Desulfobaculum sp.
CCACGGCGGCGCCCGGACGGACACTGACCTCACCGGACGCATAAAACGCGTACAGAATCAAAAAGAAGGCGAATTGCAGGGCAAAGGTGAACAGATTGGACAGCACCACAGACACAGGCACGGCAAGACGCGGAAAGTACACCTTGCCAAAGATGGCGGCGTTGGCCACGAAGGTGTCCGAGGTTTTGGTCAGGCACGCGGCAAAGTAGCGCCAGCACACCACCCCGGCAAAGTAGAACAGCGGCCCGGGCACGCCATCCGTGGACAACCCGGCCATCTTGCCAAAGACCACGGTGAAGACAACGGTCATGAGCAGCGGCTGGAGTACGAACCACACCGGCCCAAGAAGGGTCTGCTTGTAGCGCGAGACAAAATCCCGCCGCACCAGCAGCAGCACAAGGTCGCGGTACTCCCACAGGGCGCCAAGGCCGATGTCCAGCCAGCCGCGCCGGGGGGTGATGATGGTGGTCCACGGCATATCGTCCTCGCGGCGGGTCATGCGCCCTCCTCCACGGCCGCACAGCGGCGGCGCGTCCACGCCACACGCGGGCGGATGTAGCCCTTGCGCGACGCGCTGGACACGTTGCGCGGGTTGAACCCGGCAAACACCACATCAAAGCGCAGCGCGCGCTGCAGCGCCACATGGTGCCGCCCCGGAGCCTGCACGGTCACGTTCACCCAAAACCGCTGCGCCCCAAAAAGCTCCGCCGGAAAGCGCGCCACGGACTCCCACCGCCCCGGCGCAAGGGAAAAGTCCTCGTCCGGGGCAAGGCCGTCGGCGCTGTCCGCCGTGACGATGGGGTCGCCTTCGTCGTTGGTCAGCATCACCACAATGCGAAACTCCGCCGCCGGCGACAGCACGTCGTAGGCCACGCGCAGGCAGACTTCCTCGTCGGAGTGAAAGCGCGTACGCGGCGCGCCGCCGGCGTCCTCAAGGCGCAGCTGCACAGGGCGCAGAACCTCCTCGCCGTCCGGGGCGTAGGGCACGGCGCGCTGGGTGAGTTCCTGCATTCCCAGCTCGGCCCTTACGTCGCCGCGCACGCCAAGGTAGTGGTCCACGGCGCTGGCGGTGTCGCCATCAAAGGCCACGCGCCCATCCTCCAGAACGATGGTGCGCGAGCACAGGCTCCGTACGGCGGCCATATTATGGCTCACAAAGAGCACGGTGCGCCCCTGCCCCGCCACGTCGCCCATCTTGCCAAGGCAGCGCTTTTGAAAGGCCGCGTCGCCCACAGCCAGCACCTCGTCCACCAGCATGATGTCCGACTCCAAATGCGCGGCCACGGCAAAGGCAAGGCGCACATACATGCCGGACGAATACCGCTTCACCGGCGTATCCACAAAGCGCCCCACGCCGGAAAAGTCCACAATCTCCGAAAACTTGGCCGCAATCTCCGCACGGCGCATCCCAAGGATGGCCCCGTTGAGGAATATATTCTCGCGCCCCGTCAGTTCGGGATGAAAGCCCGTGCCCACCTCCAGCATGCTGGCCACGCGGCCGCGCAGCTTCACGTGCCCCTGCGTTGGCAGGGTCACGCGGGTAAGAATTTTCAGCAGGGTGGACTTGCCCGCGCCGTTGCGCCCCACAATGCCCAGCACCTCGCCCTTCCCCACATCGAGGTCCACGCCGCGCAGGGCCCAGATGTGCCCGCTTCGCGGCGCGGCGCGCTCCAGCCCGCTTTCGTGCACCACAGCGGCGGGGTCATCACGTCCGGTGCGGCGCGCCCACCACGACTGAATGTCCCGGAACAGCCAGCCCGTATTCACCACCCCAAGGCGGTAGCGCTTGGCAAGGCCCTCTACGCGCACGGCAACATGGCTCATGACGCGCCCCCAACAGCGGGGCCAAGGCCAATGGCCTCACAGCCCGCATCCGGGAAATACGCGCCAAGGCGCACCAGCCGCCGCTCCTGCGCCGGGGTCAGCGCCCCGCGCCCGCGCCCGGCGCGGCCCACGTTGAAATTGCGCGGCGATGCGGCGGCCTGCACAGCGCGGCGGACATCGCTGGCGTCAAACCCAAGGGCCAGCGCCTCGCCAAGGCGCGTCAGCGCCGCTGCCGGGTCCGCCGTCACCTCCGGGTAGCCGCACCACGCGGCGTCCAGCCCGCCCGCGCAGGCCCGCTGCCACGTGGCGTAAAAGCGCACCAGCCACGGCGCGGCATAGTCCACAAGCAGGTCCATCTGCCGCTCCTCGTTCCACGCGGCAAACTCCGGCCCGCATGGCGCGATAAACAGCGCCGATGTGCGGTGGCGCCACGCCTCCCCGTCAAGCTCATGGATGCGCTTGACGAGAACCTCACGCAGGCTGACCAGCACGTCGCGGACATCGCGGTAGAGAATGACGGGCCGCAGCCCGCACTGGCGCACAAGGCGCAGGTTCCCTGCCGTTGGCAAAAAATGATGCTGGGCCACAAAGCCCTGCGGCCATGCGTCAAGGATGGGCGCAAGGGACAGATTCTGCTCCGTGTCCGCATAGTCCGCCACCAGTGGCCGCTGGGGACAGCGCAGGGCGTGGGCAAAAAGCGTGGTCACAAACGACGAGGCACTGCGCGGCATGGCGCACACCACCACACGGGGGGCGCCGTCAAATAATCCGCCCATGACGCGCCGTCCCAGCGCAAGAGCCGGTGTCGCCCGCGCGCCTGCCATCCGCGCCGCGCCGCGCCTCAGCCGCTGCCGGATGCTCACGCGTCCTCCACGGGTTTTTGCGCCACAAAGGCGTAGTTGGTGGGCCAGCCCAGATGCTCGTCCGGGTTCTGGCGGATGCCCTGAAAATAGCGCACGTCTACAAGGCGCAGGCCGCAGTCCGCCAGCATGGCGCGCATCTCGTCGGCGCGCACGGCGCGGGCAAAGCGCGTGTCGCGCCCAAACCACCAGCGGGCAAGGGTGCCTACGATGCCCTGCAGGCCGTAGCGCATCTTCTGCACGCTGCGGTGCCGCAGGCCGTCAAGACAGTACATAACGAACCACCCAAGGCCGTTCACCGTCACGCACACCAGCCCGCCGGGCCGCAGCACCCGCGCCATCTCGGCTAGGGCCTTGTCCTGCCGCGTAAACATCAGCACCCCGGCGCACAGCACGCGGTCAAAGCTGGCATCGGCAAAGGCGAGGCGCTCGGCCACGCCGTCCTGCACCGTGATGCGCTGGGCGCGGTCTGGGTGCTGGGCAATGGTCTGCACGCTGGTCTCACGAAAAATCCGGTTTGGCTCAATGCCCACCACCTCGGCGGCGTCCTGCGCAAAGGCAAGGAGCCACTGCCCGTCGCCGGAGCCGACCTCCAGCACCCGCGCGCCCGGACTGGTCAGGCCAAGGCGCTCCAGCCGCGCACGCCAGTAGCCAAGGCCCTTGGCAAAAATCGTCTCGCGCCCGGCGGCCCATGAGGTGTCGCGCTCGGCCCGCTCGCCGCGCGGCCACACAAGGCCCACGCCCTTGGCCAACGTCCACGCCGCCACCTCAATGCCCGCCACAGCCAACATGTACGGCGCCCCGCGTCCGCGCAGCAGGTCATGCCGCACCCGCGCCCGAAGCGCCCGCGCCATGCGTCCAAGGTATCCGGGCCGCCGTGGGGGAACCTCGCCATAGCGCCCGTCCCAGCCCCGCCACCACTGGTAGGCATTGAGCGGATGCACCACCATGTGCACCACCGCGCCGCGCCGCGCGCGCCGGAGCCGCCGCAGCGGCAGCCCCGGCCACACGGTCCAGCCGCCGCCACCGGGACCAAGGTAGTCGATGAGCCACACATCGCAGGGCGGCACCGGGCCGTCCATGGTTTCGCGCACGTAGCCGCCACAGCCACCGTCGTGGTAGTCCACGCCAAGGTCCTGCGGGGGCACGGCGTCGTACAGGTCGCGGCTGGCGCGGCCCATGGCGTCAATGCCCGGATGCCCATGCCCCACCACCCCGCGCACGCGCTGCCCCGCAATGCGGCCCATGCCTTGAATGTCCTCCCGCAGCCGGGCAAGGCCGTCGCCGCCCCCTTGCACCTGCGTGTACAGGTGGTCGGAATGCACGCCCACCTCCATGCCCGCCCCGGCCACAGCCGCGGGCACGCCGCTGTCCCACACGTCATAGTGCCGGGCCGTCTCCGTCAAAAAATACAAGCTCGCGTCAAGCTCCAGCCCGCGCAGATGCCGGGCAAGAGGCGCGGCAAACTGGAGGCCGCCGGGGTCCACGTCCACCCGAAGGACAACGTTCACCACATCCGGGTCCGCGCGCCCGCCGCCGTCCACCACAAAGTCCGCCACCGCATGCACGCGGTAGCGCGGCAATGCCAACTCGGCAAAAACACGCTCGTACGCCGGAGCAAGCGGCGCAGGGGCCTGCGTCGCCGGGGCGTCCAGCGCGCCAGGGGCGGTGTGGGGCGTGGCATGTGGCGCGGCGTCAGGCATGGTCATCCTCCGAAAGGGTTTGCAGCAGGCGGCCCAGCACCGGGCCACGCACGCACAGGGCCGAAAGCCCCCCAGCGTCCACCACGGCGCGGATGCGCTGACGCACGGCGCGGCGCGGCAAGCCACTGCCCGCCACGGGCGCGGCCTGCGGCGCGCAATACCACTGCGGCGGCAGGTCACCGCGCGCCACGCGCAGCAGACGCTCCGCCACCACCTGCGGGCGGCGGTGCCGGTCCACAAACTCCCGCGCCGCGTGGGCCGTGCGGCGGCGCTCCTCCGGGTCCGTCAGCAGAATGCGCAGGCGCTCCTTTACGGCGCGGGGCGGGACGACATTGTCCAGCGCAAACGCGGCGTGCGCGGTCCAGCGGGGCGCCCACTCGGCCACACTGCCGCCCACCACGCAAGGCACGCCATAGCGCGCGGCTTCCGTGGCAAACCCCGGCATGGGCGTATCCGACCACAGTTGGTCCACGGCCACATCCGCCCCGGCAAGGGCGGCAAGGACCTCGGCGTGGGGGACGCCGGAAAGCTCGCGGTAGTCCACGCTCACGCCCTCGGCCGCAAGCTCTTTCACCATACGCGCAATCTCCGCCGAGCCTTTTACTGCCGAGGCAGAAGGACAATGCACCAGCACAGGCGCGCGCCCAGCATCAGCGGGCTGCGGCGCGGCGGTCTGCGCCGGGGCAGGAATGCCCACGCGAAACACATTCACCACAGGGCGGGAAAAGAAGAGCGCAAAGGCCGGATTGCAGATGACGGCGTCCGCGCCGCGCTCCATGGCGCGGCAGGCGCGGGCCATGCGCCGCGTGTGGCAAATGAGTTTCTGCGGCGAAGCTGCGCCGCAAACGGCATCCAGATACGGCGGACGCACATCGCCGCCGTGGCACATGCACACCACCCGGCGGCCAAGCAGGCGCAATACCCGCCAGTCCGCAAAGCTCCGCACCACACAAAACGAGGACCGGAAGGAAAAGATAAAGACATCATGCGTGGCCGCCGCCCAGACAAAACAGACAACACCCAGCGCGCGCACCAGCGCCTCCACCAGCCACCGCCACACAGCGGGAGAACGTTTCCCCTTCAGCCGCGCCAACGCGCCAAAGCACCGCGTAAAGATATGCCGCTCGCCGGGGTAGCCGTAGCGCTCCGGATACATCTCCACCACCGTGGCGCGAACGCCGCAGGCGGCCATGCCCCCGGCAACGCCCGAGGCAAACCCCGCAATATTGGCCAGCCCAAGAAAAACCCGTGGCCGCTGACGCCCCGCACCGGCCATTACCAGCACCGCTCCGATGCGCTACGAAGGGCTACGCAGGTTGCCGCATCCACCATTGGCGCGCCGTCCACGACCAGCGCGCCGTTCTCGCGCCGTACCGCACCGCCCAAAAGCGGCGCGCTCACGCGGGAAAAGCCACTGCACTCCAGCGCGCCCGTAAAGGCCTGTGGCGCCGCGGTGCACACCAAGGCCTCGCCAAGGTTGCTGATGTCCGTGCCCACGCCGTTGCCAAGGGTCACGGCGAGCCCCAGCGCGCGGGCATGCCGCGCCAAATCCGCGCACGCGGACAGCCCCGGATGTTTGCACAGCTTGAGCTTGACCCCGCACGCGCCAACGCGCGCCGCCCGGTCCACATGCTCCGCGCGGTATATCGGCTCATCCAACAGCAGCGGAAGGCGGGTGGACGCGCACAGCGCGGCCATGCCGTCCCAATCGTCGCGGTGCAGGGGCTGCTCCACCCAGCGCAGTTCCTCCCCAACGCCAGCAGACTCCAACGCGTGGCAAAACTCCCGCGCCTCGTCCGGCGAGTAGCCCTGATTGGCGTCAAAGCGTACCCGCGTCCCGCAGTCCCGCGCGCGCTCCAAAGCCAGCAGGGCCGCAACGATGTCGCTCTCCACATCGCGCCCTATCTTCATCTTCAATTCCGTGGCCCCGGCGGCGCACGCGTCCTCCATCACGCACAGCATGCCCTCTTGGCTGTCCGCATCCACAGGGTGCACCAGCGGAATGCCAAGGCCGCCCTGCGCGTGCTCCAGCCACTTCGGCAGTTCCAGCGCCGCGCCCATGGCCGAAGCGGCAAAGGGATTCTCCCGCGCGGCCATGGTGGCCCGGGCAAGGGCTCTGTCGGGGGAGAGGCCGACCACAGCGCGGCACAGGGCCTGCGCGCCCGCCACCACCTCGTCTACGCCATGCGCGCCGTAGCCCGGCAGGGGAACAGCCTCGCCAACGCCGCAGGAGCCGTCCGCCATCT
>NZ_JBUDSW010000217.1:0-6632 GCF_054921475.1 Desulfobaculum sp.
GCCGATATGGGCGCAGTGCTGGACACGGACGGGCCAAATGGTCCGTCTTTTCTTTTGGGCAGAAGCTGCCGCACTGGGTGTGGAAGGGGCTTTCGCCCGCCGCGCGGGACGGCAATGCGTGGGCGCAGGGGGGGGCGGCAAAGCTGTTTCAATTTCAGATGGATAAAGAAGAGGCGGCCGGGTTGGGGGGCCCAGCCGCCTGCATCAAGGAGGAAAAAGCTGCCACGTTGTTAACAGCTTTTGTTAGACAATAGCATCATGCATGCCATGTTGAAAGCAAAAAAGGAAATGATGTGTACTACTTGTTTGGAACGCCTTTTTTCTCGACGTAGCGCAGGAATTTTCTGGCTGGTTCCATATTGGGACTGATGGCAAGGGCGGCGTTGATATGGCGTATGCACTCCTCCTTGCGCCCAAGGTCGTAGTACACGCGCGCGGTGTTGAAGTGCAGGTTCTCGTCTTTGTCGTGGTACTCCAGCGCCTTTTCGTAGTAGCGCAGGGCTTCGGCGTTCATGCCCTGTTTGCGCAGGCTCATGCCAAGGCGGTTAAAGCGCACGCGCTGTTCGGCCACGAAGGTTGCGTCCTGATTCAGCAGGATGTTCAGTACCTTCTTGACCTTGTGGAATTCGCCCTTGTCTGCGTACACGGAGCCAACGCCCATGTTGGCCTCCACATTCAGTTCATCAATCATCAGCGCCTTGAGGAAGGCCTTTTCCGCCTCGTCCAGATTGCCATCGGCGTAGGCCTCTTCGCCCTTGCGGATTTTTTGCTGGAGGGATTTGATGGCTGGGACGGTGTTTTGCTCGTAAAACCGGGGTTCCGGGGCGTAGGCGGAGATGAAGTCGCCCTTGGTGATGGAGTTTCGCAGGCCCGACGGAACGTGGTGGTCGTTCAGGGGCTGCACTTCGTATTCGTCATCGTCCAGCCGCCGGACATACCAGTAGGTGGTCTGCGAATATTCACCCTGTGTTGCGCCGTGGCCAACGCCTGCGGCTTGCGTTCGGGAGAAAACACCAAGGATTTGTGGGTATTGCGACATGCAAGGCTCCATGGCTGAGGGGAAAGGGCGTCATTGTAGACAGTACGCAAAAAAGCGGTCCGCGCCAAGGGGAAGGCGCGGCTTCGCTCTGGTGCCCTTGGCCCCGGACGCTAGGTGCGCCGTAAGGAGATGGTGAACACGGCGTTGCCATTTTCGCGCCGTACGCGCATGAGGCCGTCCATGTTTTTGATGAGCTTGTAGCACAGCGGCAGGCCAAAGCCGCCTTCCTCAAAGGGCAGGTACAGGCGCTCCGGGTCAATGTCGCGGATGTCGGCAAGGGCGTAGCTGATGCGGATATCCACGGACTTTGGCGTGGAAAGCGTGCGCAGGGACAGCTTGCCCTGCTTGGCGAGGGCCTTGCTGGCGTCCCCCAGCAAAATGCCGAGGATGGTGCAGATGGCTTCGGGGTCGCCAAGGGCTCTGGGCAGCATGTCCGCCAGCTCAATATCGGCAGTGATGCCGGTCTTCTCCAGCACCGGCAGGTGGTGTTCCAGACAACTGGACACGATGGGGGGGATGTGCAAAGGCTCGGCACTGATTTCCACAGGGTTCAGGTAGCCCCGGATGCGGTCCAGCAGGTTTTCCAGCCGCCGGGATTCGCGCAGGATGATTTCCGTTTCCGGCATGTCGGGCACCTTGGCGTGCAGCCTGCGGGCAAAGCCGCCGATGGCCATGAGCGGGTTGCGCAGTTCGTGCGCCATTTCGTCTGAGATGGCACCGATGGTCTTGAGCTTTTCGTCCTGCAGCGCGGTGCGCTCCATATGTACGCGCTCCGAGATGTCCACAAAGATGCCGTCCAAAAGGCGCGGTTCGCCTGCACCTGCGGCGGCGGGGCCGGGCATGGTTTTGATATAGCCATGCACGTTGTAGCCGGATTTGTGCGCCATGCGGCACTCCACCGTAAGGGGAGTGGCGCTGGCAAAGGCGCGCGTCAGCACGTCGCGCACGCGGGCGCGGTCGCCCATGCGGATGCGGCTGAGGAACCAGTTGTCATGGCTTGTTGCCTCGTCGGGGTCATAGCCCAGCACCACAGAACAGGCCTTGTTGATGAAGGCCAGCGAGAAGTCCTCCCGAAGGCGGTAGATAAGCAGGGGGATGTTGTGCAACAGTGTGGTGTGACGCTGCTCGGCGCGTTCCATGCGGCGCTTGAGGGCGCGGCGCTCGGTGTAGCGCTCCAGCGTCAGGCGCAGGTCATCGGGCGAAAAGGGCTTGATGAGGTAGTCAAATGCGCCGATTTGCATGGCCTGAATCAGGTCGGACGAGGTGCCGACGCCGCTGATGAACACCACCTCCGTGCCCGGGTTGATGGCGCGCAGCTCCCGCGCGAGGGCCATGCCGTCCGCCCCGTCGAGGCGAACGTCCACAAAGGCGAGGGCCACGGGGGAGTGCTGGGCCGCGTCCAGTGCGCTCTGGGCAGAGTGCCGCGAGGCGGCGTTAAACCCAACGTCCGTCAGCGAGCGGGCGAGGGATTCGCACATGATGGGATTGTCGTCCACGACGAGAGCGTGTTCCTGCATGGGATACTCTGGCATGTGGTGCTCCTGAGCAAGCAGTGGCCGTGATCCTGAATGCAGTGTGACGAGAACTGAAAGGAAATGCAACGCCTCTCTGCGCGGAATCACCCCGGAATGAACATATGAGCCGGGGCAGGCAGGTGGCGAAAAGGAGAAGAAGCATGAAGCCGCGCATAGGATTCATGGGACTTGGCCTTATGGGCAGGCCCATGGCCGAGAATATTCTGCGGGCAGGGTACCCGCTGGTGGTGTACAACCGCTCGCGCGAGAAATGCGCCATGCTGCGCGAGCTGGGCGCACTGGTGGCGGAAACGCCGCGCCAACTGGCGGAAAAATGCGACGTTGTCGTGATAATGGTCACCGGGCCGGAGGCCGTCTACGCTCTGCTGTCCGGCGAGGACGGCTGCGCCATGGGGCTTGATGCGTCCAAGACTGTGGTCAACATGAGTACGCTGTCGCCGGAATTTACGCGCGAGATTGCCGCGACGCTGCGGCCCCTTAGCGTCACATACGTGGACGCGCCGGTTTCCGGCTCGCGCCGTCCGGCGGAGGAGGGGAGTCTGCTCGTCCTTGCCGGAGGGCCGCAGGAGGCTGTGGACGCCCTGCGCCCGGTATTTTTGACCATGGCGCGCAAGGTGATTCACTGCGGCGGCGTGGGGCAGGGTAGCATGACCAAAATGGCGGTGAACCTGCTGCTGGGTGTTATGATGCAGGGCCTTGGCGAAGCATTGAACTTTGGCCGTCAGGGCGGCGTGGACGACGCCGTGCTGCTGGACGCCGTAACGTCGGGGCCGCTGGCCTGCGGGCTGTACGCCCTGAAGGAACAGATGTTTCAGGACGGCGCGTACCCTGCGCAATTCCCCCTGCGGCATATGAACAAGGACATGAAGTTTGTGCTGGATACGGCCCACGCCACCGGGGCAAGCACCCCGGCCGCCCATGCGGCGGCGCAGCAGTACGCGGCAGGCGCGGCAACGGGCCTTGGCGACATGGACTTCGCCGCCGTGATCAAGGTGCTGGAAGTCCTGTCCGGTGACGGGCGCAAATGATGAATCCACGAGGAGAAACAGCGTGAACGAGACGCCGATGCGGACGGCCGTGGTGGTCATGGCCGCTTCCGCCGCCGCCTTTTTGAGTGCCTCCGCCGGGATGAGCTTCCGGCAGGAGCCGTTTTTGACCTATTATTTTCTGTTTGCGTGGTGGCCGTACATTTTTGGAGCGGAGTCCCTGCTTGTGGTCATGGGCGGGTACTCCACGCTGTATGAGCGCCCGCGGAGCTTTTGGGCGTTGTTGCCGCTGTCGGTCATGGTGTGGCTCGCCTTCGAGGCCGCAAACTTTCGCCTTGGCAACTGGTACTACATTGGCCTGCCGCGGGAGACAGCCATCCGCTGGGGCGGGTACGTGCTGGCCTACGCCACTGTGCTCCCTGCCCTGTCCGTGACGCGGCGGCTTTTGGAATTCCTCGGCCTGTGGGAGGACGTGAAGTGGCCGCCGCTGCGTGTTGCCCCGTGGCGCTGGCCTCTGTTTGCCCTTGGCGTGGCCTGCCTTGTTCTGCCCCTTGCGTGGCCGAAGTATTGTTTTCCGCTCATCTGGGGCGCGCCGGTCTTTCTGCTGGAGCCTGTGCTCTACGGCTTCCGCGCGCGCTCGCACCTGCGGCTCCTGCTTCTTGGCAAGCCGCGCCGGTTGCTTCTCGTGCTGGTGGCGGGTTTTCTCTGCGGCGGCATGTGGGAGTGTTGGAACTACTGGGCCGGGGCCAAGTGGTACTACTCCATCCCCTTCGTGGACGTGCTGTATATCTTTGAGATGCCGGTGCTGGGCTTTTTGGGCTTTCCGCCCTTTGCCCTTGCCTGCGACGTTATCGTGAGCGCCTTTCGCGGCGCGGACCGGGAACTGGCCGAGCGTTCGCCAGCCCTGCGCTGGAGCGTGTGGGGCGTGTGCGCCGTCCTTGGCGTGGTGTGCGCCGTGATTGTGATGCAGGGCATTGACGAGCACACCGTGGTGCTGCTGCGCTCCTAGCTCTGCCCATCCCGCCCACAACACTTTCGCCCCCGCTGGATGGATTCCGGCGGGGGCGTTTTAGTACGGTCAGCCCATGAGGCTGGGCAGGTAGGTCGTCAGCGGCGGCCAGAATGTGATCAGCAGCAGGTCGATAAGGAGCACCAGCAGGAAGGGCAACACCCGCAGGCTGATGTCCGCAAGGCGCGTCCCCGCTATGCCGCAGGAGACGATAAGGCAGATGCCAAGGGGCGGCGTCAGCATGCCGATGGCGAGGTTCACCACCACAATGACGCCAAGGTGAATGAGGTCGATGCCAAGGTTCGGCAGCATGGGCAGGATGACCGGCACCAGCAGGATAAGGGCGGCGGTGGTTTCCACAAAGGTGCCCGCCGCCAGCAAGATGATGTTCACCAGCAGCAGAAGGGCGATGGGATTATCCGTCAGGGCCAGCAGGGCGGCGGTGATGTCCTGCGGAATCTGCTCGATGGTCAGCAGCCATGAGAACGCCGTGGCCTGCGTGATGATGAACATGGTGACGCCTGCGGTGATGGACGCATGGATGAACAGACGCGGCAGGGCGGCAATGCGCAGTTCGCGGTAGACGGCCATGCCGACGAAAAGGGCGTAGACCACGGCCACGGCGGCGGATTCCGTCGCCGTGAACACGCCGCCGAGGATGCCGCCAAGGATGATGGCGGGCGCGCCAAGGGCGAGCAGGGCGCTGCGGCCCGTGCGCAGAATATGCCGCAGGGAAAAGGGGCGCAACTGTCCGCCGTGCTCAATGCCGCCGCGCTGGGACAGGACCACAGCCACGGTGATGAGGGACAGCCCCATGAGCAGGCCGGGCAAAATGCCCGCGGCAAACAGTTTGCCGATGCTGGCGCTGGTGAGGAAGCCGAAAACAATCATCGGGATGCTGGGCGGGATGATGACGCCGATGGAGCCGCCAGCCGCCTGCACCGCTCCGGCAAAGCCGCGCGGGTAGCCACTGCGCGCCATGGCCGGGATGAGCATGCCGCCCACGGCGGCGGTGTCCGCCGCAGCGGACCCGGAAATGCCGCCAAAGAACATGGCGGAGACGATGGACACGGCGGCCAGCCCGCCCGGAAGCCAGCCCACAAGGGCCTCGGCAAACGCGATGAGCCGCCGGGAAATGCCCCCGGCCTCCATCACTTGCCCCGCAATCATAAACAGCGGAACCGCCATAAGCGGAAAGGAGTCCGCCCCCGCGTACATGCGGGTAACCGCCACCATAAGGCCGGTGTCGCCCTTGAGGGCAAACACGGCAACGGAGGCCGCGCCGATGGCGATGGCGATGGGGACGTTGAGCAGAAACAGCGCCACAAGGGCGACGAACAGCAGGGTGGTCATGCCTTGCCCCCGCCGAACAGATCCTCCAGCACAAAGGCCACGCCGTGCAGGAACAGCACCGCGCCGCTCAGGGGCACCACGCTAAAGGGGATTTGCTTGGTTATGCCAAGGGCCGCGGTTTGCTGGTACTGCATAAAGTCCAGCACGCGCATGCCGGAGGTGATAAGCACCGCAAAAAATGCCAGCGCCACCAGATGCGCCAGAATATGGGCCGCGCGGCGAGGATGGCCGCTCAGGCGCTCCGTCAGGATGTCCACGCCGATGTGCGCGCCGCGTTTGTAGGCCACGCACGCCCCCAAAAAGGTGAGCCACACAAGGAGCATGCGTCCCAGCTCTTCCGACCAGAACAGGGAATCATTGAGCACGTAGCGGCAGAAGACCTGCAGGCTGATGACGGCCACCATCCCCACGGCGCAGAGCATGAGCGCCCCTTCGGTCAGGGTATTGACGAGGCCGCTCAGGCGGCGGATGGCGGTGAGGAGAACATGCATGATGCTGGCACCGGCGTTTGGGGTGAAGCGGTGGCGCGTGCCCGCTGGGGCGGCGCGCCGTTTCGGGATGGTCGGCGGCCTTTGCCGTACTGCGCCACATGGAAAAAGGCAACCCGCGCGCATTTTTTCGCGAATACGCAGTTGACGCAAGGGGTTGGGGCCTGCTCGGCTCTCGGCTCTCGGCTCTCGGCTCTCGGCTCTCGGCTCTCGGCTCTCGGC
>NZ_JBUDSW010000218.1:0-6597 GCF_054921475.1 Desulfobaculum sp.
ACGAGGGCAAAGCTCGCAAGAAACGCGATGAGGCGTCTGGCCATGGCGTGTCCCGTCCTGAAAAAGGGTTATCCCCGGGCAAAGCCGCTTGATGGCTTTGCCCGGGGGGCGTGTATGGCAAGCCGTCCCCCATTGGGAGAGGACGCACCCCGCCGCCACGGGTTGTCCGGCGGCGGAGGCGGGGAGAAGAGCGGACGGCGTCGCCGCAGTACGCGCTAGAAGGTGATGCGCGCGCCAATCATGCCGTTGATTCCCGGCATGCGGTAATCCGGGCGGTACTCGTAGTCCTCGTCCGTGATATTTTCCATGGCGAGGAAGACTTCGCCGCGGGCATCCCATGCGGGGATGTCGAAACTGCGGGTGAGCTTGGCGTTAAGCAGGGTGTGCTCGTCCACTTCCTCGGTGTTGGACGCGTCTTTTCCGCGGAATTGGTTCAAGGCGTACATGTCGGAGATGTATTCCGCGTCCACGGCAATGCGCCAGTTTTTGGCAAAGTCCCAGTTGACGCCAGCGCTGGCCGAGGTGTTCGGCACGTAGGGCATGTCTCCGGGGTGGGATTCCTGTGTGGTCAGGCTGGCGAACATGGACAAGGTGTCCGTGGGGGTGACCGTTACCGTGGCTTCAATGCCCTGAATGCGGTAGCTCTCCACGTTGTCCCAGACACCTCGCTTAATAACGACATACCTGTCGCGTCCGTCGTCGTTGAAGAAGGTCAGGTCCGCGCGGACCATGTCGGCAAAGGTGTGGCGGATGCCGATTTCACCGTGCCAGACTTCCTCGGGCGAGAGGTCTTTCCATGCGTCATCCTTTGAGCGGAGTACAACTTCCTGACCCGGGTAGACCACGCCCTTGGACGCCGAAGCGTGGATTTCCGTATCGCCGTAACCCGCGACAATACCCGCATGCGGCGCGGCGGCGTCGTCAAAGCGGTTGTGGGAGTAGAAGCGAACGCCAGCCGACGGGATGACATGCCAGCCGTACCGGTCGCCAATGAGCCAGTTGGCGCCAATGTAGGGCATGGTCAGCGAGAACTGGGGAACCGTTGCGGAATCGTCGGGCGTTGCGTCGTCAAACGTGTAACGGACGTTGCCGTCCCACCAGTGCTGATCGATGCCTGCGGTGAGTTCCAGCCCGTCCGTGGGGACGAGGGTCTGCTTGGCCTTGAGGCCCCAGAACCAGAAGTCGTTTAGGGTGTCGTCGTCATTCTTGGCTTGGTCGTACCAGTAGCCCTCACCCGCGTTGGCAAAGAGTTTCACCTCGCCGTAGGTCTTGTCGTAGGTGTTGGCGAGGGTGACGGTGGTCAGGCGCAGGCCGGTATCGTAGGTGCCTGCGTTGGTGTCCGAGTCCTCTTCGCCGGGGTCGTTGGCCGTGCTGGAGGCGGCAAGGGCGAAAAGGCGCATGTCCCAGTTGTCATTCAGGTAGGCTTCAAGGGAGCCGTACAGGCTGCCCGTGGCGCCGTCCGAGTGCGTGCGGTGGCCGTCGGAGCGGCGGAATCCCTCGCCGAGGGCGTAGGCATAGTCGCCTTTGTCGGCCTGATGCTCGACGGACTGGGAAAAGGTGCCGTAGCTGCCGCCTGCGGCCTGCACGGCGGTTTGCGTTTCTTGCCCGCGTCCGGTCTTTGGGATGATGTTGATGGCGGAGAAGACATCGCCAAAGCGGTGGGGCTGGGGCCCTTTCACCACCTCGATGCGCGCTGCCGGGTCAAGGGGCAGCAGGTCCAGCAGGGGGTGGTTCCATAGCCCCATGTAGACGGGCACGCCGTCGATGAAGGTTTTGATTTCACTGCCGGGGCGGCTGGAGCCCATGCCGCGGATGAATACCGCGCCACCTTCGCCGCCGCCAAACGCGCCAACGGGATTATAGCGCGTGATGGTGACGCCGGGGCTGCGGCGCAGGGCCGAGGACAGGTCCATGGCGTTGAGCTCGCGGATTTGCTCCTCGCCCACAACGGTGGTGGTGCCGCCGTAGTTGTCCACCTCGTTGCCGTGGATGATTGGATTGGCGACGACGTGCACCTCGTCCAGCGTGATGGCATTTTCCGGTGCGGCGCCGTCTGTGGCCTCCTGCGCCTGTGCGGCGACGCACAGCGCCAGCAGCTGACACAGGGCCAGCAAAATGGTGAAGAACCGTTTCATATATCCCCCCTCCTTACGGTACGGATTCATTGAGGAAACGTGCCGCATGCGTAGCACGACTCAAAAAGAGTGACAACTTCGTGCGAAAATGCTGAAAGACGTGTGCAGTAGGAGTGCATAAAATGAAAAACCGCGCAGGGTAAGGTTTCTTCGGGGCTTGCGTAGGCAATGGGTTGTACTGTCAACGGCCTAGCCCGCGCAAAGAGTGCACAGCCGCGAGGGCGCGCGCCTGCTTGATTTGCCGTCAGGTGATGAAAAAAATGCGTAAAGTATGCAAAAAGTTTGATTTGGGATGAAAACGTGGTTTCTGGGGATATGGGCGGCTGGTGGGGCGGGACGTCTGCGGGCTGCCGTTGCGGGGGGCGGCAGTTTCCTGTACTGCCTTGGCCCGAGGAGACTGACGACATGATTGAAAAATCCAACGTACTGAGGACCCTTCTGGAGCGCCTGAGCAAGCTGGAGATTGGTCACGCCGTTGACATCCGCACCTACAAGCGCGACCGCTCCGCCATTTTCGTCCGGCTGGAGGATGACCTCTACCGCGTGCTGGAGGATGGCTTTGAACAGCATGACGTGGAGGTGCCCTACAAGGGCCTGCGTAAGGAAATTAAGCGCATTCTGCGTGTGGAATTCCCCCGCAGCAACAAGGTGCGCATGTACGCGCTGGGCCGCTTCAAGGAGGCCCACCACACCGATCTTGGCCGCAAACGCATCTAGCGGGCGGCGTCAATCGGGAGCTCCGGCGTTGTCCCATCACGTCCATGTCCTTATGCTGTTTTGAGGCGTGGAGGGCGTGACCTCGGCTTTGCCGGGCTGGTTCCGTGTTTTGTATCCGCCTGTATCGTTTTTGTCGTGCATACCAAGGCCGCTCCGTCCGGGGCGGTCTTCTTTTTCCCTCTGTATTTCAACATACCGTCTTGATTGATTCCCGTTTTCGTCCTAGTGATGGTGGAATAGGGTTTTCTCTATTGCTTCCTTGAAGGGAGGTCGTATGGCGGAAGTGTCAATCCAGACAACGCAGGGCCGTCCCATCCTTACGATGACAGGAGAATGGACCTTTGATGTCCTTGCAGAGCACCGGGAGGCGGTCTGCGGCGCACTTGATGGCGCGCAACAGTTGACGGTGGACCTGTCCGGCGTAACGCGTGTGGATGCGGCGTTCTTTCAGTTTTTGCACGCCCTTGGGCGCGAGGCCGAGGGGCGCGGGGCCGTGGTGGAGCTTGCCCCCAAGGTTCCGGAGGCGGTTCGCAGTCTCGCACGTGTGTGCGGCTTTGCCGGGCCGGATGGGCTGGACTTTGGCGGCGCACGTGGCGGGCTGACTTTGCCGCGCACCGGGGGCGCCGAAGCGGGAGGCACCCATGGCGGTTGATGAAGCAACCCGGCAGATGCTGCGCGATGAGGTGCACGAAAACCTCGCCGAGTTGGAGGTGGCCATCCTTGAAATGGAGGCGGGCTGCCCGGACGGGGATTGTGTGGACCGCATCTTCCGCGCCCTGCACACGGTGAAGGGCGTGGGCGCCATGTTTGGGCATGAGGGCATTGCGGGCTTTGCCCACAGTGTGGAGAGCATCTATGCCCAAGTGCGCGAGGGCGTGGTGCCCGTGACCCCGCGCCTTATGAATCTCACCCTTGCCGCGCGGGACCACCTGCTGGCCCTGTTTGACGAGCCGGACGACGCCCTGCCCGAAGACGGCGAAGACATTGTGCGCGATATGGAGGAGTGCGCCGGTGTGCCCGCCGCTGTGGTTGATGGGGCGGCGTCTGCCGCGTTGCCGGATATTCCTGTGGATGTTCTGGACGTGCCCGCAGGGGCGGGGGCGATGGCGTCCTACCGTATCCGTTTTGCGCCCCTTGCCTCGGTGTTTGCCTCGCTGGACCTTGCCGGGCTGTTTGGGGAGTTGGAGGAGCTTGGCGAGTATGAGGCCGTCGCCCATATGGGTGATGTGCCGCCGCTGTCTGAACTGGACCCCGAGGTCTGCCACGTGCGGTGGGATATTTTTCTCACCACGGACCGGGGCGAGGACGCCATCCACGATGTGTTCATCTTTGTGGAGGGCGACGGCGTGGTGGACGTGGAGGTGCTGGAGCGCGAGAACGACGATGGGGACGACGACGCCGCGCCGCGCCTTGGGGACATCCTTGTGCGGCGCGGTGAGCTTGCCCCGCATGACTTGGAGGTCGCCCTTGGGGAGCACCAGCGCCTTGGCGAATTGCTGACGCAGTCGGGCCGGGTGGCCCCGGAGGATGTGCGCTCCGCCCTTGCGGAGCAGAGCGCCGTGCGCAAGGTGAAGTCGCGCCGCCGTAAGGTGCAGGCGGAATCCAGCATCCGCGTTCCGGCGGACAAACTGGACGATTTGGTCTCCCTTGTTGGCGAATTGGCCATTGTGCAGGCGCAGATAGCGCAGGCCGCCACCGACGGGAGCCGCCACCACTTGGCGCGCTTGTCTGAGGAATTGGAGCGCCTGTCCTCGCGCCTGCGCGAGCGCACGATGTCCGTACGGATGCTGCCCATTGGGCAGATGTTCTCGCGCTTTCGGCGCCTTGTGCATGATGTGGCGGCTGAGCAGGGCAAAAAGGTGGAGCTGGAAACCTTTGGCGCGGAGACGGAGGTGGACAAGACGGTGTTCGAGCGCATCGCGGACCCGCTGGTGCACCTTATCCGCAACTGTGTGGGGCATGGCATCGAATCACCGGAGGAGCGCGAGGCCGCGGGAAAGCCGCCGGTGGGCACCATCCGCCTTGGCGCGGCGCACACGGGCGGCGAGGTGAGCATTACCGTGGAGGACGACGGCCGGGGCATGGCTCCTGAGAAGATTTTGGAACGCGCCCGCAGGCTGGGCGTCGTCGGTCCCGATGCCGAAGTGAAGGCGTCCGAAGTGCTCCAGCTGATTTTCGAGGCCGGATTCTCCACCACGGAGGAGGTGACCAGCCTCTCCGGCCGCGGCGTGGGCATGGATGTGGTGCGCCGGGGCATCGACTCCTTGCGTAGGCGGGTGGATGTGGAGAGCACCCCCGGTCAGGGGACGAGCTTTGCCCTGCGCATTCCGCTGACCCTCGCCATTATCGAGGGCCTTCAGGTACGGGTGAGCGGCGAGTTTTACGTCATTCCCCTTGCCGCCGTGCAGGAGTGCCTGGAGTTTCACCCCGAGGAAGCCAATGTGCTGGACATCCGCGGCGAGATTATTCCGTGGGTACGCCTGCGCGAGCTGTTTGGCCTCAATGGTGACAAGCCGGATGTGGAGCAGATTGTGGTGGCGGGCAGTGAAAACCGCCGCATCGGGCTGGTGGTGGACCGCGTGGTGGGCGAGCACCAGACCGTCATCCGCAGCCTTGGCAAGGTGTACCGCAACGTCCGCGCCTTTTCCGGCGCAACCGTGCGCGCGGACGGGAGCATGGCCCTGATTCTTGATGTGCAGGGCATCGTGCAGACCATGCGCGAGATTGACGCCGGACTTGTGCTTTAATCGCCACAATGTGCTAGAATGGGATGTCCCGGTGGTGCCTGTAAGGACCGCGTATGAGGCCGGATGGAGGTGCAGGTGGGCAGTGATTCGAGCGGAGGAAGCACGTACGTGAATGTTCCGAAGACCATGTCGGAAAAGGATTTTCTGCGCTTTGCGGAGTTCATCCACGAAACGTGCGGCATCAAGCTGCAACGGTCCAAAAAGACCATGCTGGAGGCGCGCCTGCAAAAGCGTTTGCGCGCCCTTGGCTACGACAGCTATTCCACCTATGCGTCCTTTATCTTCAGCCAGCGCGGCATGGAGATGGAGCTGCCGCATCTTATCGACGCCGTCACCACCAACACCACGGATTTTTTCCGCGAGGCCCGCCATTTTGACTATCTGCTGCAATCCGCGCTGCCGTATTGGTATGCGGAGCACGGCAACGCCCGCCGTTTTGCCGTGTGGAGCGCGGGGTGCTCCATCGGCGCGGAGCCGTACACCGTCGCCATGGTGATGGCGGAGTTCACCGTCCATCGCCCCAGCTTCCGGCACTCCATTTTGGCAACGGATATCTCCGGGCAGGCGCTGGCCGCCGCCGTCCGCGGCATCTACACCGAGGACCAAGCCCGCGGCGTGCCCAAGGGGATGCGCTCCAAATACCTTATGCGCAGCAAGGACCGCACGCGGCGGCTCGTACGCATTGTTCCGGAACTCAGGCGGTCCGTGACCTTCCAGCGCCTCAACTTTATGGAGGACTTCCGGCTGGATGAGCAAAAGGACGTGGTGTTCTGCCGCAACGTCATCATCTATTTTGACCGCCCAACGCAGGAGATGATCCTTGGCCGCCTGTGCCGCCAACTGCGTGTGGGCGGGCATCTGTTTATTGGGCACTCCGAGAGTATAACGGGCATGGACCTGCCTGTGCGGCAGGTGGAGCCGACCATCTATATCAAGACCGACTAGCGCCGGACTGCGGCGGAGAGGAGAGGGGATATGGGCAAGATTCGCGTCATGGT
>NZ_JBUDSW010000219.1:0-6421 GCF_054921475.1 Desulfobaculum sp.
CCCCGCACGCCTGCGGCCCCGGCTTCGGCGCAAGCGGCTGTGGCGGCGCGCTCCCCTGCACTGATGCAAAAATCATTCTCCCCCGCCCACACAAAAAGAGGGAACAGCCCTTGGGCTGTTCCCTTTCATACTCATGCGGTGGCGTGGCGAAGCGGATTACAATTTGGCGCTGATGGGGGCGAGCCAGGTGGCGACGTCGTCCGCTTCGGGGTCGCCGTCAATCTTGAGGGTGTCGCCAAGGAGGATGGCGCCGAGGGATTCGGACTTTTCTTCAATGACGTCAACCGCGCCGCAAAAGTGCTCGTAGGAGGTATCGCCGCATCCGAAGACAGCGACCTTTTTGCCGCTCAGCCCGGCCTTGTCCAGATCGTCATACAGGGGGATAAAGTCGTCTTGGAGCTCAATCTCGTCGTCGCCCCACGTGGAGCAGCCAAAGAAGACGGCGTCGTAGCCTTCCGCAAGGTTCTCAGCGCTGACATCGCCCGCGCTCTGCACCTCGACAGTATGCCCGCCGTTGGTCAGTGCCTTGGCGATAACGTCGCTCACGCTTTCCGTGTTGCCCGTGGTGGAACCATAGACGACCAGTACTTTACTCATACAAACCTCTCTGCATATCGAATTGATATCGTGCTCACGCAGAGCACCGGGCTTTCCCGCACGGGGAAAGCAGTTCCATACAGTGAGGCGTTCTCTGCGGCAGCATTGCTGTGTGGTCCGTGTGCGTCATTGTTCGTCGTCCTGTGTGTGGCCTTGTGTATCCTTGTGCATCGTGCACCCGCGCCTTGGCACCAGTGCGCATCAGGTCGCCGCCACGGGGCGGGAGAAGGGCCGCGCGGCGGGCTCGGGCTACGCGCCCTTCACCTCGTTCCCCATGTGTGTTCCACCCCTACCACTCTTGATATTGACTTTCAACATCAATCGGAGCTAGGTGTGAATTTCCTCATTCATTCACATCACCCGATTTTTCGGGCGGTTCTTGGAGAACACCATGCAGGACTCATTGACGGGCATTCCGGAAACCATGCTCATTCCCCTTTGGGCGCGGGCCGTGGAAACCAGCAAACCACACCCCATCATCCGCGACGAAAAAGCCGTGGAGATGGTCTCCCGCATTGCCTATGACTTTTCGGTCTTTGAAAAATCGTGGATGTCGCAGGTTGGCGTGTCCGTCCGGACCATGCTGCTCGACAACGCAACGCGCGACTTTATCGCCCGCCACCCCGGCGCGGTTATCGTCAACATCGGGGCCGGGCTGGATACGCGCGTGGAGCGCATGAAAAACGAAAACATCACCTTCTGGTACGACCTCGACGTGCAGGAATCCATCGGGATGCGGCGGCAATTCTTTACGGAGGGCAAACGTAACGGCTTCCTTGCCGCATCGGCCTTTGACCATGACTGGATGGACCAGATAGACGCCCATGACAAACCCGTCCTGTTCATCTGCGAGGGGCTGTTCATGTACATTGACGAGCGCCACCTGCGCCCGCTGTTCCGCCGCCTTGCCCAGCATTTTCCCGGCAGCGAAATGCTCTTTGACATGCTGCCCCCCTTCCTTGTGGGCAAGGGCAAACACCACGACGCCGTCAATAAGTTAGGGTCGTTCAGCGACTTCAAGTGGGGGCTCAAGAGAAGCCGCGACATCGAAAACTGGAGTCCGGAACTCACCTTCATAGAGGAGTGGGACTATTACGACTATTTCAAGGACCGCTGGAGGTGGTGGGGCTACATAGGCCGGTGCCCCGGACTGCGTCCCTATCTCTCCAACAGAATCGTCCACTTCGGCTTTGCGGCCTGACACCGCCCCGGCCACACCCCCGCGGCAGCCCCTGCACACTGCGCATACAACAGCGCCCCCGGAACATGCCGTCCCGGGGGCGCCCGCGTGTTGCCTGTTGCGGCATAGGCGAAGCGTTTAGGCTCCAGCCTCGCGGCGCTGCTCAAGCTGCGCCATCAGCGTGTTCAAATCCTCTGCCAGCTGCGCCACGTTGGCGATGGATTCCACGGACTGGTTCACGTTTTCCGAGGTTTCATTCGCCACGCGGTTCACTTCCGTGGTGCTGCGGGTGATGGATTCACTGGCGGATGCCTGCTGGTCCGCCGCCGTCGCGATGGACTGGATATGGTCGGCAGTCTCGCTGACGATGTCCACAATCTGGCCCAGTGCCTGGCCTGCATTGTGCGTCAAATCGCTGCTGCGCGAGACAGCCTCGGCCACCTTTTCCATGGCCGCCATATTCGAATTGGCCCCGGCCTGAATGCCGGTGACAGAGCCGCCAACTTCCTTGGTGGCCTGCATGGTCTTTTCCGCCAGCTTGCGGACCTCATCGGCCACAACGGCAAAGCCGCGCCCGGCGTCGCCCGCGCGCGCCGCCTCGATGGCGGCGTTGAGCGCCAGCAGGTTCGTCTGGTCCGCAATGTCGGTAATAACGTTCATAATCTGGCCGATTTCCTCCACGCGGCGCCCCAAATCCTCAAAGGCAATCTGCATGGAATCCACTTGCGAGTTGACCTCGGCCGTGGCTTCCACCACCTCGTGGACAATATCCGCGCCCTCGCGCGCCTTGCTGCGGGCAATGTCGGCCTCCTCCACAGCGCGGGCGGCGTTACTGGCCACCTCTGCCACGGTGGCGTTCATTTCCTCCATGGCGGTGGCGGTCTCCTGCACGCGGTCGCGCTGCAGACTGGCGCCGCTGTTGATGCCCTGCATCTGCTCGGACAGCTCGCTGGATTCGCGCCCAATCTGCGCGCTGATGCCCGTGGCATGCTGCGCCGCAGTGGTCACTTCGCCAAGGAGCGCCGTCACGCGCTGGCGTCCGGCGTCGGCCTCCTCCTGCGCGCGGCGGGCGCTCTCGGCCTGTTCGCGCGCCTTGTCGGCCTGCTCACGCGCTTCGGCCATGCTCACCTTCAGATTTTCCGCCATATGTTGCAGGGCCTTAACCATGTCGCCCACTTCGCCCTGCAGGGCCGAGGCATCAACGGCGGCGTCATAGTCGCCCGCAGCGATGCGCTCTGTGTACGCGGTGGCCTGCCGGAGCGGCCCCAGCACCGCGCGCAGAAGCAGCACGCTCAGCACAACAATAAAGCCCGTGACCACGGAGCCCACAAGGACCACCGTCCGCCGCGCCTCGCGCAGCTGGGCGTCATAGGCCGCAACGGAAGCCTTGTAGAGTTCATCCTTCTGCTTGACCAAGGTCCCAAAATGCCTGCGGGACTTCTGGGCCAGCGGCGTGGCGGAACGCCCGTAGTCCGGATATTTTGTGTAACGCTCCGCCTTTGGCAGGTCGCGCAATTCGCGGGCAAAGCGCCTGCCGTCCTCCACAAAGCCAAGGGCGGCGGACCGGGCCTGCCGCATAAGCTGGCGCTCCTTCTGCGAAGTGGCGGAGGCCTCCAGCACGTCAAAATTGGATTTTATGGCGGCTATGCGCGCATTAAGCTTGCCGAGGTCCTTTTCAATGTCACTGCCCAGCATAATGTTACGCGTCAGGCGGCTGATATAGTTCACATCGCGCGTGATGGCGAGGGAAGCCATCTGTCCATCCAAGGCTTCCTGCTTCATGATTTTGAAGTCGCGTTCCACCTGCAATAGTTCCATGAAGGACAGCAGCAAAATGCCCGCAATGGACACAATACAAAAGCCGACCACTCCGGCCAGCTTCACTTTCAGCGTCTGAGCACTCTTCAGCAAGAGACTTCCCCCTTCCTTTCCTCGTCACGTGATTTTCCCCGAATAGCGGGCCTTGTGAAACAAACCACATTCTGAGCAAAAAGGGTTCCACCTTTGCCCAACACGCGTTATGGAAGCATAACACTCTGATTTACTGGGACTTCCTGACCAGCCCGTTCTGAAAAGCCGCCTTCCCCCCGGCCCGCACATGCCAACCGCGGGCAACAGTCTGCCTTCTCAAGTTGGCACATCACCCCGTCATACAAGGAAAAACTTCCAACGCACAGCGCCCCGGCAGGAGGACCTGTGTCCTTCCCACCGGGGCGCTATGGTGCGTGTGATGTGACGCGTTCTAGAATTCGCAGTTCATGCGCCGGAAGGCTTCTTCGAGGGCGCGGCGCTCCTCGCTGCCAAGCTGCGCGGTAATGTCGCGTGTGAGTTGCTCGTGCAGGGTGTGGTGCTCTTCGGCAAGAGCTTTGCCCTTGGGGGTCAGTTCCACAAGGATGGACCGGCGGTCCTCTTCATGTGGGCGACGGCGGACCATCTCCAGCCGCTCCAGCTTGTCGATTTGAATGGTCAGCGTGCCGGTGGTCACGCCCATGCGCTGGGCGAGTTCCTTCATGCGCAGCGGCTCGTGCGTGCCCAGGATTTCCAGCGTATGCATCTGCGGCAGCGTCATGCCCTGCTCGCGCACCACACTCAGCTCCCACGAGGACAGCTTTTCATAAAATTCCACAATCTGATTTGTCAGATTCGATATATCGTCCACTCTGCCTCCTAGGCCAAGTCAATATAGAGCGACCACGCGCCGAAAACCATCGTCATCATCCCCACAGTGCGCATGACCAGCGGCTCAATCCACGGCTGCTGCAACCGGCGGATCATACTCGTCACCTTAAATATGACAAAAATCACGCCCGCAAGGGCAACGCCGGTGCTCACGGCATACGCGCCAAACACGCCGACCGCGCGGGGGATGCTGGCGGCATCTATCGCGTAGGAATACATCATGGCAAGTGTTGGGCACGGAACGATAACGTTCACAAAGCCGATGGTGGCCAGCCCAAGGGCCGTTTTGCGGCGGAGGTCCCCGTTGTGGCTGTGGTGCCCGTGATGGTGGCATGCGCCGTGGTGGTCGTGGTCGTGGTCATGCGAACACGTTGCCCCATGATGAGTGTGCCCGCCGTCCTCATGGTCATGATGATGGTCATGGTCGTGGCTGTGGAGCACGTGGGGCTTCACCAGCATAATAGCCCCCAAGATAATAATCAGCCCCGCCGTCACGCAGTCCACCACATAGCGCGCGGACTCCGGCAAACCCGTTGAAAGCGCGCCAAGCGCCACGGCAATGGCAATGCACCCCGCCGCCGTCCCGGTGATGAACGCCGCCGTCAAAAGCGATACGCGCCATCCGCTTTTCTCCCCCGCCACAAAAGGCGCCAGCACAACCCACGAATGCCCGCAGGGATTCACACCATGAATCAGCCCAAGCACAAGCCCACTCTGCACTGCCACAAGAAAATAGGTCCCAGCATCCATACCAACAGCTCCAGAAAGTTTGATTTTCAAACTTTCTAATCCTCGGACAGTTTGAATGTCAAACTAAAATCGCCCATCCTTTTGCGCTTTATGGTGTGGGCGCTTTGCCCGTTTTTGGCAAGCGCCCGCCATACGGGAACAAATTCGAGTACCACAAAAAAACACATAATCATTTGCAAATACCCGCAAAATTCGAGTAGACACATAGCGGCAACCGTGTTTTTGCATTGCCTCGTTACCGCGCCCGCTCCACATGGGGAACGCTGCCCCGCGTGGATGGCGCATTGTTCATCCATCAAGGATTCAAGTATGAGCACCCACAAAACCGACAGCCGCTTTGCGCAAGCCAACCGCGAGGCGCTCCTCGCCCTTGGTGCATACGGGCTGTATTTCATCTGGTGGTATGTCTGCGCCTACGGACTGGGCGACGGCGACCCGGACACATACACATACGTGCTGGGCCTTCCCGCATGGTTCTTCTACAGCTGCATCGTTGGCTACCCGCTGGTGGTGGGCCTGTTATGGGTTATGGTGCGGGTCTTCTTTAAGGACATCCCGCTGGACGACGAAGCCGCCGAGCAAAGCGGCACGGACGAGCCGCCCCGAAAGCGCCCCGCCACCACAACGGTTGGGAGCGAAGCCTCATGAGCGTGCACGTTCAGGCCATAATCCCCGTCATCCTGTACCTTGCCTTCTCCTTTGCCATTGCGCTGTGGGCGAGGGGCAAGGCCAATGCGCAAAGCTCCTCGCAGGGCTTTCTTGAGGATTATTTCATTGGCGGGCGGTCCATGGGCGGCTTTGTCCTCGCCATGACCATTATCGCCAGCTACACCAGCGCCAGCAGCTTTGTGGGCGGACCGGGCGTGGCCTACGCCCTTGGCCTGAGCTGGGTGCTGCTGGCCATGATTCAGGTTCCGGCCACGTTCCTGACGCTGGGCGTTCTGGGCAAGCGCTTCGCCATCATGGCGCGCAAGACCAACTCCGTAACGCTGACGGACTTTCTGCGCGCCCGGTACAAAAGCGACGCCGTGGTCATCCTGTGCAGTGTGGCGCTGTTGGTCTTTTTCATGGCGGCCATGCTGGCGCAGTTTATCGGCGGCGCGCGGCTGTTTCAGGCCGTGACGGGCTATCCCTACATCGTCGGGCTGACGCTGTTTGGCATCTCCGTGGTGTTTTACACCGCCATTGGCGGCTTTCGCGCCGTGGTGCTGACGG
>NZ_JBUDSW010000220.1:0-6302 GCF_054921475.1 Desulfobaculum sp.
TGGTGGAGCTGAGGAGAATTGAACTCCTGACCTCTTGAATGCCATTCAAGCGCTCTCCCAACTGAGCTACAGCCCCACGGCGATTTGTGATTTGCCTCATCTCACCGCGCTTGTCAAAGGGAAAATGCAGCTTTTTTGAAATTTTTCCGTCGCGCCCGGCAGCTGGGGCTGTGGGGCGCAAAAGGTTTCCCCCGGGGCCGGAGTCTGCTATCTCCACACTGGCGCGCACGTCGCCACTCGCCTGTGAACCTCAAGCCACCAAACACCATGCTCGCACCCTTTGACGGCGACATCCACGACATCGCCTTTGTCTACGCCCACACCAGCCGCCGTCCGGACGGTTCCATGCATCCCTACAGTGTGGCGGCCATTCGGCTGTCCGAGGACGGGCGGCAGTCTACCTATGCCTCGCACATCCGCGTTTCGGGCAACCGTGCCCGGGATTGGGTGGCCTCGCGTCTGTCGCAGGGTATGCTGGACGCCGCGCCGGAAGCGGCCGAGGTCTGTGAGCAGCTGGCCGAATTCCTTGATGGCTGCACCCTTGCCATGGTCTTTGCCCCGCAGGGGGCGACCTATGACGTGGCGGACCTGTTGCCAGACCTGCGCGTGGTGGACATTGGCTTTCTGGCGGATTTCTTTGCGCCGTGGCTGCACATCGCCAGCTTTAAGCAGATGTGGGACGCCGTGGAGGAAACGCCGCGCACCAAGGTCAGCCACACGGCCACCGAAGGCGCGCAAACCGCCCTTGCCTTTACGAAGTATCTGCTGGGGACCATGCTTGCGGACTCGGCTTTTCCCGCCGCCCGCGCCCTGCGCTACTATCTGGACAAATCCGGCACGCTGTTCGGCCGCTGCGTGACCGACCTGCTGCGCACCTATCCCCAACGCTTCACCACCCTCATTACCCCGGCGGCGGGTGAGGACACCGGCGACTGGATGCGCTTTTTGGAGCAGGCCCGCGCCATCCCCGGCGACGAGGACGAGCAGACCCCGCCCCTTGAGCCCGTCCCCGAGGACGACATCCGCGAGCTGTTTGAAGAGCTCGCCGCGCGCCGCCCCGGCTACCGCGTGCGTGAACCGCAGGTGGAGTTCGCCCAGTGCGTGGCGCACGCGCTGAATACCGGAGCCGTCGCCACAGTGGAGGCCGGAACCGGCACGGGCAAGACCCTTGGCTACCTGCTGCCCAGCATGGAATTTCTGCGCCGCAATCCCGCCCGCCGCATCGCCATCGCCACCTACACCAAAAGTCTGCAGGACCAAGTCTACGCCCGCGAAGTGGAATCCTGCGTGGAACTGTTTGGGCACTATGAAGACATCCCGGTGGCACTGGTCAAAGGCAAAAGCAACTACGTCTGCGCCCAAAAGCTGGACGACGTCCTGCATCCGCAGATGACCGGGACGGAACTGCTGGCGTGGCTGTACCTTGCCAATATCTGCTACCGCCACCGCGAGGCGGACTGCGACGACGTCAGCCGCACCGTGCGCCAGCATCTGGACGAGGACCGCATGCTCTCGCTGCTCATGAGCGAGGTCTCGGCCAAGTCCGGCTGTTCGGCCAAGCACACGCGCTGCCCCGCGCAGGTGGTCACCGCCGAGGCGCGCCACGCCCAGCTTGTGATTACCAACCACAACAAGCTCTCGGTGATGGACCACGACGGCACCCTTGGCGGGCGCTTCTCCAACTGCATTATTGACGAGGCCAACCACTTTGAAAACGCCGTCCGCACGGCGTTCAGCCCGGAACTCTCCTCGTCGGAGCTGTTCGGGTACTTACGCTTTGTGCACCAGCGCTGCGCGGGGCTTTTGCGCATTCCCGGCCTGAGCCAGCGCCCCAAAGAGCGCGCCGCAGAGATGATGGACGCCGCCACAGACGCCACCCTGCGCATCGACGACCTGCGCGAGCGCTTCCTGAAAATGGAGCCCAAAAGCGCCAACGGCGCGGTGGAGGTCGTCAACGCCAACCCCGCCTTCACGGGCGGCGAGCTGGTCAACGACCTCATCGGGCTACGCAAGGCCTTAGAGCACCTGATGGACGGTATGGCGCTCTTTAACATCACAGAGAAAACCGTTCTTCCCATGCGCTCGGGCACGCGCTCGCGCCTACGGTCGGTGCGGCTTCTGCTTATGGAATGCGTCACCAGTCTGGAACAGATGGAGCGCGACGTGGTGCGCGAGGAAGGCTCCTTTGCCTCCGTGCAGGTCTACGCCCGCAACTGGGTGCTCACCACGGGCAGTGTCAACGTGGGCGGGCTTGTCCGCAAGGCCATCCTCGCGCCCAAGGACGCCGTGGTCTTTACCTCCGCCACCATCACGCTGGGGCTGGATTTTGCGCCCTTTAACGCGGCCATGGGCATCACGGAACCGCTCATCCCCGATGGGGAGAACGAAAAGCCGACCCTGTCCACCATTCTCGACCCGCCCTTTACGCCGGACTCCACCCTCGCCCTGCCCGCGGACGCCGCAGACGGCGGCTACCGTAACAAGGAGCAGTGGCGCGACGCCGTCCTGCGCCAGATTCCCCGCCTCATCGAGGCCAACAAAGGCGCGACCCTTGTCCTTTTTGCCAGCTATGAGGACCTCGACTGGGTGCGCGAGCGCCTTGAAGCCTCATGGGACAGCGAATTTCCCCTGCTCTTCCAGCAGCGCGGCGAGCCCGCCTCCGCCCTGTGCGATGAATTCCGCGCCGTAAAGGAATCCGTCCTCTTTGGCGTGGAGACCTTCTGGCACGGGGTGGACTTCCCCGGCGATACGCTGACGCAGGTCATCATCACGCGCCTGCCCTTCCCCAGCGTGTCCGCGCCCCTGCAACTGGCGCGGCGGCGCTCCATGCCGGAGGGCGCATACTGGGCGCGCTGCAACTACGACGCGTATATCAAATTCCGTCAGGGCGTTGGCCGCCTTGTCCGGCGCGAGGACGACGCCGGACGCGTGGTGGTGCTGGACTCGCGCATCGCGTCCAAGAACTTTCTGCACATTACGCCCCTTGAGCGCATGGCGCCGGTTACGCCACAAAACCAGTCGGACCGCTCCAAAGCGCCATGGACCATCCGCGAGGACCTGCACCTCATTGCCAAGCTCCACGGCGGCATGCCCATGCAAAAGCTCGCCGCCCTGCACCGCCGTCCGCCCTCGCAACTGGCCGCGCGCGTACGCCTGCTGGATTGCTCCCAAACCGGCGCGCCCGCCCCATGGCCGGACGACGTCATGCAGACCATGCGTGAGCGCGCAGCACAAGGAGACAGCGCGCAGGACATCGCCGCCGCCCTGCGCTGCAACCTGCCCGCGGCGCGCCTGCGCCTTGCCCTTGATGCCCGCCGGAGCAAAAAGGCCGCCACACGCGGCGAAAGCGCCGCCGCCCCACCTCAGGATGAAGACAGCGGCGACATACCCCGTTGATTCACAAACCGTCTTGCCCTAGAAAGGTGATATGCCGCCACTTTTACAAAAACTCCTCATCAAGGGCCTGTGGGTGCTCGTGGTGTTTCTTGGCATCACGGTCATCAGCTTTTCCGTCATCCATCTGGCGCCCGGTTCGCCGACGGACCTGCAAACCACCCTCAACCCCGAGGCATCCGCCGAAGCCCGCGCCCGGCTGGAGGCCCTCTACGGGCTGGACAAGCCCCTGCACGTCCAATACGTCAACTGGCTCTCGCGCCTCGTGCGGTTGGACTTCGGCCAATCCATGAGCGGCGACCACCGCCCCGTGTGGGATAAGATTAAGGAACGCCTGCCCCTGACCTTCGGGATGAACGTCGCGTCCCTCTTCCTCACGCTGTGCATTACCGTGCCCATTGGTGTGGCCTCGGCGTGGTGGCAGGGCGGCTGGTTCGACAAGGCCAGTACGGTGTTCGTCTTCATCGGCTTTGCCATTCCGGGCTTTTGGCTGGCGCTGTTGCTTATGTATCTGCTGGGCATCCACTGGGCCATCCTGCCCATATCAGGGCTGACATCCATGGAGTACAATCAGCTGTCCTTCTTCGGAAAGCTGTGGGACATCGCGCGGCATCTGGCCCTGCCCATCTTCATCTACACCTTTGGCAGCCTTGCCGGAATGTCGCGGTTTATGCGCTCCAGCATGCTGGAGGTCCTGCGGCAGGACTATATCCTCACCGCCCGCGCCAAAGGTGTGCCGCTTCGGACCGTCATCTTCAAGCACGCCCTGCGCAACGCCCTGCTGCCCGTTATCACCATCCTTGGCCTGTCCGTCCCCGCCCTTATCGGCGGCAGCGTCATCATTGAATCCATCTTTGCCCTGCCCGGACTTGGGCAGCTGTTCTATCAGGGCGTTATGGCCCGCGACTATCCGCTTATCATGGGCAACCTCGTCCTTGGCGCCATGCTCACGCTGGCGGGCAACCTTATTGCGGACATGGCCTACGGGCTGGCAGACCCGCGCATCCGCGCCGGGAGGTCCGGGCGATGATGCGTTCCATCCTGTTCTCCCGCCGCTTCTGGGGGCGCTACGGCATGCTGGTGACGGGCCTGCTCATTGTGGGGGGCATGTCCCTTGTGGCCATTTTTGCGCCGTGGATTGCACCCTACGACCCCACCACGCTGGACCTTGCCCACATTCTTGAGCCGCCAAGCCTGCTGCATCCGCTGGGTACAGACGCCCTTGGCCGCGACGTGCTCTCGCGCATGCTGTACGGCGCGCGTGTGTCGCTGTGGGTGGGCTTTGTGGCTGTCGGGCTGTCCGTTGCCATCGGCCTCGTCCTTGGGCTGGTGGCCGGATACTTTGGCGGCATCACCGACGAAGTCATCATGCGCGGCGTGGACGTGATGCTGTGCTTTCCGTCCTTCTTCCTCATCCTTGCGGTTATCGCCTTTTTGGAACCGAGTTTGGTGAACATTATGGTGGTCATTGGCCTGACGTCGTGGATGGGTGTGGCGCGTCTGGTGCGCGCGGAAACCCTTGCCCTGCGGCGGCGGGACTTTGTCCTGGCCGCGCAAATCGCCGGGGCAGGCCCCACCCGCATCATCTTCAGCCACATTCTGCCCAACGCCATCGCGCCGGTGCTGGTCTCCGCTACCCTTGGCGTGGCCGGGGCCATCTTAGTGGAATCATCGCTGTCGTTCCTGGGCCTTGGCGTGCAGCCGCCCATGCCCAGCTGGGGCAATATCCTTATGGATGGCAAGGTGCTGCTCACCGTTGCGCCGTGGCTGTCCTTCTTCCCGGGGGTCGCCATCCTCATCACTGTGCTGGGCTACAACCTGCTTGGCGAATCCCTACGCGACATCTTTGATCCGCGCCTTCGCCAATAATTCCGGCATGTAAGAGCAGGCGACAAAGCCACACCAGGTTGCGCGCGCCGCGCGGGCGTAGTACAAGGGGAATGACGAAGAACCGCCTTCAAGCGGTCCGCGCCATGTCCCTTCAACCCGGAGAAGCGCATGCAGTCCACCCCGTCGCCCCGCCAGTACGTCCTGCCCCGGCAGACCTGCGGAGTATGGCCGCGCCATCTGCCCGCCGCCACGCCGGACCAGTGGACAGCCGCCCTGCTACGCACCGTCGTGCAACGACGCCGTACCGCGCCCCAGCACTCTCCTTTCCATCTTCATCCCGCACCACGTTCGGTTACCGGCGCTTCCCCCTCCGTCCCGCTTTGCGTCGCACGCCGCCTTGGCCAAGTGCTCCGGCGCTGCGCCGCGCCTCCTCCCGCCCTTTGCCGCACGTCCTCCCGCTGCGCTCCTGCCGCCTTCCGGAGCGTGGTGGCGCGCCCGCATATCCTGCGCGCCCCTGCGGCCCAACCGCAACCAAGGAGGTCCCATGTACCAGCCCCCCATGCCGCCCCTGCCGCCGGTCACCATCACCCGTGACGGCGACGTGCTGACCATCGTCGAGCGGCCCATGTGGCTGCTGCTCTGTGGCGTCTTCTTTGGTCTGGTTACCGTCTTCGGTGCAACCCAGTTGGGCGAAACCGCAACGGACGGGCGCCTGCAAATCGGCCTCTTCATGACGTGCATCGCCAGTTTGTTCTGCCTGTACAAGGGCTTCACCCAAACCATCATCATCTGCGACAAGCGCGCCGACACCTTCCACATCATCCGGCGCTTCATCCCCCTGCACACCGGCCGCCAAGCCACCTGCCCCCTGTCCGCCATCCGCGCCGTGGTGCACGAGGACCACATCACATGGCACCTCATCTTCATTGAAATAGCCGGCGAACGGCGCACCATTTTGCACTTTCACACCTCCGTACGCGAAGCGCCGCCCATCGGCGAAAAGCTGGCCGCTTTCCTTGGCGTACGCCTGCTGCGCGAAGGGTTTGCGGCAGAAACCTTCTAACGCCTTCCACTCGCCG
>NZ_JBUDSW010000221.1:0-6269 GCF_054921475.1 Desulfobaculum sp.
ACTGGCTCACTGGCTCACTGGCTCACTGGCTCACTGGCTCACTGGCTCACTGGCTGATGAAAATTACTTGATAACGGCGGCAAGGGGCATGCGCCAGCCGGTGCCAAAGGCGCGGTCTGTTACCTTGATGCCCGGGGCGGCCTGTCGGCGTTTGAATTCCGCAATGCGCAGCAAGTGGCGCACGCGCTCAATGGTGTCGCGCTCAAAGCCTGCCTGCACGATGTCCTCGGGGGACTGGCGTTGGACCACAAGGCGCTCAAGGATGGCATCCAGCACCTCGTAGGGCGGCAGGGAGTCCTCGTCCTTCTGGTCCGGGCGAAGCTCGGCGGACGGGGGCTTGGTGATGACGCTGTCCGGGATGATTTCGCGCCCCTGCGTCATGTTGAGCCAACGGCACACGGCAAAGACCAGCGTCTTGGGCACGTCGGAGATGACGGCGAGGCCGCCGGACATGTCGCCATAGATGGTGCAGTAGCCCACGGCCAGTTCGGACTTGTTGCCCGTGGTGAGCAGCAGCGACCGGAATTTGTTGGACATGGCCATGAGCAGGTTGCCACGGATGCGGGCCTGAATATTTTCCTCGGTGACGTCGCGCTCAAAGCCGTCAAAAGCGCCGGAAAGGGCGTCGTCAAAGCCCTGCATCAGCGGGGCGATGGGGATGGTGCGCGTGGCGATGCCGAGGTTCGTTGCCAAGGCTTCGGCGTCGGCAATGCTGCCGTCACTGGACCACGGCGAGGGCATCAGCACGCCCAGCACGTTTTCCGGGCCCATGGCTTCGGCGGCCACAGCGGCCACAAGGGACGAGTCGATGCCGCCGGACAGGCCAAGCAGCACGCGCGAGAAGCCGCACTTGCGCACGTAGTCCCGCACGCCAAGGACAAGGGCGCGCCATGCCTCGCTTTCGGGCGTGAAGTCGTCGTCCTCCATGCGTCCGGTACAGGCCTGCGTATCCACCATCAGGACGTCCTCGTCAAAGGCCTTGCCGCGCGCGAACAGGCGGCCGTCCGGGGCAAAGGCCATGCTGCGCCCGGCAAAGACGAGGTCGTCGTTGCCGCCCACCTGATTGGCGTAGACAAGGGGCACGCCGTAGCGCCTTGCCGTCCACGCCAGCATATCCTGCCGGATGCGCTGCTTGCCGATGACAAAGGGCGAGGCCGAAAGATTGACGATGAGGTCCACACCGCCCTCGGGCAGTGTGCTCAGGGGGTCACTGGAGTAGCGCGGCGTGTCCCAAAAGGTGGAGTCGTTCCAAACATCCTCGCAGATGGTGACGGCGATGCGGACGCCGTCCATGTGCAGGATGCCGGGGCCGTCTGCGGGCTCGAAATAGCGGTCTTCGTCAAAGACGTCGTAGGACGGGAGCAGGCTTTTGTGGAAAACGTCCGCAACTTTTCCGCCGGAAAGCAGGGCGGCGCTGTTGCGGTAGGGTTTTCCGGCTCCGGAGGTGTTTGGCGTGGCAATGCCCACCAAAACGGGGCAGGCATCGGCAAGGGTGGTGGCAAGGCGCGTGAGTGCCTCGTTGGCACGTTCGACAAAGCCACCTTGCAGGAGCAGGTCGCGCGGGGGGTAGCCCATGACGGACAGCTCCGGCGCGATGCACATCTGCGCGCCCTTGCTGGCGGCAGCGCGGACGGCGGTGGCGATTTTCTCGGTGTTCCCTTCCAGATCTCCAACGGTCAGGTTCAGCTGCAGCAGAGCGAATTTCATGCGTAGAAGGACGCACTCCTACCCGGCGGACGGGAAGGAGTGCGGTTTTGAAGAAGTTGCGTGGCTGGAAGAGTTATTCCGCGGCTCCCATATACTTGTCAATGAGGTCCTTGGCGCGCAGGGCAAGCTGCGAGACCTCTGGCTTGGAAATCTGGTCGTCCGCGCCTACGGAATCGCCCTTGTGGCGCAGGCGGTCCGTAATAAGGGAGGAGAAGAGCATGACGGGCAGGTCCTTGAGCACGGGGTGCTCCTTGACGTTCTTGGTCAGGCTCAGGCCGTCCATGCTGGGCATCTCGATGTCCGAGACCAGCACGTTGACGTAGTCCCAGATGGGCTTGTTGTTCTCAAGGGCGAGTTTGCTCAGCTCCTGCAGGCGGTCCCACGCTTCTTTGCCGTTGTGGGTAACCTCGACGGTGAAGCCGGCCTTTTGCAGCAGGTCCTTGAGCATCTCGCGGATGAGGGCGGAGTCGTCGGAGATAAGCGCCTTGAGGTTGTCGCCGCTTTCCCAGTGGATTGTTTCGTCAAGGCGCAGCCCGAGGGACGGGTTCAGTTCCGTGACGATTTTTTCAAGGTCGAGGATAAAGATGATGCGGTCATCCATCTTCACCACGCCGGTGATGGAGTCGTTGGACAGGTTGGAGACGTAGGTGTTCGGCGGCTCCACTTCCTCCCAGCTGATGCGGTGGATGCGGGTAACGCCGGAAACCATGAACGCCGTGGTGACCCTGTTGAACTCGGTCACGATAACCTTGGGCGGCTCGTTTTCCGTGCGCTCTTTGCCCAGCCACATGCTGAGGTCCACAAGTGGTGTGATGTGCGATCGCTGATTGAAAGCCCCGAGCACCGAGGGGTGCGTCACTTCCGGCATTTCCGTCACCTGCGGCATGCGGATGATTTCAAGGACCTTGGCGACGTTGACGCCGTAGTAGCCTTGATAGTGTTCGCCTTCCTCGGACGGCTCGTTAATGTAGAATTCAACGATTTCGAGCTCGTTGGTTCCCGATTCGAGCAGAATATTCGTATGGGACATAAGTGCTCCTTCGGTCCTCCTGTTGTGGATGAGCCGCTGGGTTTAGAAAGACTTCAGCTTGTCGACAATCTCACCAATTATTTTATCAGGCGTGGACGCCCCGGCTGTCAAGCCGATTCTGGAAATCCCCCGGTAGGCATCGGCGCTCAGCTCATCGGCGGTCTCCACATGGTCGCACTGGACGCCTTGGTCGCGCACCACCTGAACAAGGCGGCGCGTATTGCCGCTGTTGCGTCCGCCAGCAACAATCATGCGATCCACCTCGCGCGCAATGCGGATCGCTTTCTGCTGGCGGATGCGCGTGGCGTCGCAGATGGTCTCCAGCACAGGAATGGGCGCGGGAAGTGCGGTGGCAAGATATTCTTTGAGTTCTTCAAAGAGGTTACGGTCCTGCGTGGTTTGGGCGGCAAGAAAGTACTCGGTGCCGGGCTTGAGTGCGGCCTTGAGCTCCTCCAGCGTTTCAAAGACCACGGCGTCCGGCCCGGCGTAGGACAGCAGCCCCCGGACCTCCGGGTGGTCGGCTTCGCCGTACAAGAGCAGGGTGCGGCCGTTTTCCGTCTCGCGCGCGATGAGCAGCTGGGCTTTTTTGACCTTGGGGCAGGTGGCGTCGTGGATGTCCACGCCGCGCTTTTTCATGTCGTCCTCAAGCGCCTGCGGCACGCCGTGGGCGCGGATGACCACCACATCGCCGTCTTCGGCGTCCTTGGCGCATTCAATCACTTCCACACCGTGGGCGGCGTAGTGCTCCAGCACCTGCGGGTTGTGAATGATGGGGCCGAGGGTGCGGATGTGGCGGATGCCCTCGGCGGCTTTCACAACGGCGTTCAGCTTCTTGAGGGCAAGGCTGACGCCCATGCAGAAGCCCGCGGTATCGGCGAGTACGACTTCCATGCGCTATTCTCCTTGGCTTTCGGGGCGGGCGGCTGTGGCGCCGTCCTCGGCGTCGTTTGGCATATGCATGGCCAGAAATTCAACAACAATGTCGTCCAGCTCTTCCCACGACTGGCACCCCACCACGCGCGAGCGCAAAATGCGTGCGCCCGGCAGGTCGCGCACGTAGCGCGGCACAATGGTGCGCATCTTGACGAGGGCCTTGCGCTCCGGGAAGTACTCCCGCGCCAGCTGGGCATGGCGGCGAATCATGGCCGCGATGTCATCGCCCGTGGGCATGGGCGCGTCCTCGCCGCGCATCATGGCGGCAAAGCGGGTGAAGATGAATGGACTGTACAGCGCGCCGCGGGCAAACATCAGCCCGGCAACGCCCGTCTCGTCCAGACAGCGGACGGCGTCCTCGGCGGAGAACAGGTCGCCGCTGGCAATGACCGGAACGCTGACGGCCTGTTGCAGCTCGCGCAGGGCGTCCCAATGGGCGGTCCCGGAGTAGCCCTGCCGCGCGTAGCGGGGGTGCAGGGTCATCCACGATGCCCCGGCCTGCTCCATGCGCTTGCCGACCTCCAGATAGTTGTCCTCGCCAGCGGCCCAGCCGCGGCGGAACTTGACGCCGGTCTTGCCCGGGGCAAGGCGGCTCATGGTGGAGACAAGGGCTTCAAGGCGGTCCACGTCCTTATGCAGGGCCGCACCCGCGCCGGTTTTGTTGACCTTCTTCACCGGGCAGCCGGAGTTCAGGTCGAAATATTCAAAGCCTTGTTCCAAAAGCGGAACCATGGCCTTTTCAATGAATTCAGGTTCGTTGCCGAACAGCTGCACCACGAGGGGCTGGTCGTCCGGTGTGGTGTCCAGCAGGTTGCCCGTACCGGGGCCGCCATAGACAAGGCCTTTGGCGCTGACCATTTCCGTGCAGGCGATTTTGCAGCCATGCTCACGGCACAGCAGGCGAAAGGGCAGGTCGGAGTATCCGGCCAGCGGCGCGAGCCACGGCGTGTCCTTGGCGATGAGTGGATGTTTTTTCGTGTTCATACCGGTTGTTGGATGAAGGAATGAAAAGACCCGCCATGTGGCGGCGTCGCAACGTCAGCGGTGTACCATTGCCCCCGGGGGAACTCAAGGGATGGCGGGTACGCCGCGGCGGGAGGGAGAACAGCGGGGCCGGGACGGCGCACTAGACGCGAAGGCGCAGCCGCCGGCCGGGAGTGGCGTCCACAAACCGCGTGAGTGCGCCGCTGCGGCTGGCCTGCGGCAGGCTGGCCGGGGGCAGTACCGTCGGCGTCAGGCCCTGTGGGACAAGAGCCTTGGCGGCTTCGCCAAGCTCCGGCGCATCGGCGGGATGTTCCATAAGGACGCGGCAGGTGGCGTCCGGCGGCGAGGCAAACACACGCAGTTCGCACTGCCCGTGCTGCGGCAGGGAGAAGGAAAATACCGCTTCGCCGCCACGCGGGGTGTCCATGGCGCGGTCGTAGACGATTTCGCCGGACAGCGCGGCGGGGAGGAGCCACGGGCGGTAGTCCGCCTGCCACGGACCGTTGGCGCCAAGGGTGGCATTCAGCAGACGCAGGGCGCTTTGCACGGCGTCCCACAGCGGCGGTGCGTCGGGATGCTCGGCAAGGCGCTGCGTCCAGATTTTGGCGGTAACAGGAGCGGAAGCGGCCTGTGCGGCAAGGGCGGAGCGCAGGTCGTGAGTGTGCTGCTCAAAGGCGGCGCGTGCGGCCCAGAAGCCCTGCAGTGCTTGCCCCGCAGGGGTTTCAGAGGTGTCCGCCACGCCGATTTCCTGCAGGACGATTTCCGGTGTCAAACGCATGACCCGGAACAGCACGACCTGTCCGGGGCTGGGCGCGGGAGTGGACTCGATACGGGCCAGAAGCTCCAGCCCCTCAAAGTCCACACGCGCAAGCCCAGACGCCTCATACTCGATAAGGCGGCCACGCAGGTGTTCTCCGACGCGGTGGCGGCCCCGGAACAGGGCGGCCTTGTCGCCGTGCGAGCCGCCGCCAAAGCCGCGGGAGCCATATCCGGTAATGCGCATGGCGCGGGTCCTATTGTCCGGCCTGATCCAGAATCAGTTCCACTTCGTCCACGCTGAGTCCTGTGGACAGGGCGAGCGCCTGTGCGGACTTGCCCTTGCGGTGCCCGGAGAGGATGACCTCGCGCAGGAACTGCGGGGAACGGGAAACCTGTTCGGCCTGTTTCACGAGCTTTTGCAGCTCGTCGGAGCGTTTTTCCAGCAGGTCGTCCAGCTTGGACAGTTCGGCCTGCCGCTTTTCAAAGGAGGACACCAGCTCCTGCTCCAACTCGGCGTTGAAGTGGAGCTTTGCCAGCAGCGATTCCTGATTCTGTTGCAGGGAATTGAGCACGGATTCCGAGCGGCGCAGGCGCATGAAGAAGACGAGCAACAGCCCGAGGAGCACGATTTCGGAAAGGCTCAGAAAGAGCAGAAGGAGAAAAGAAGATGTCATTGTGCGGCCAGTCGTATGGGTTAAATGTCTGCATGGCGGGAGGGGAGGGGCGTGCGGGCGATGGGGCGCAGAAGATTGACGCCGCAGGAGCGCCCGGAATGCGCCGCCGGTGCCGCAACGCGCCTGCCATCATATGCCGGCGCGGTGTGCAGACGTCAGATTTTCATATTCACGATGTTTCC
>NZ_JBUDSW010000222.1:0-6269 GCF_054921475.1 Desulfobaculum sp.
CCTTATCGACCATGTGATTGACGGCACCGTAGATGATGTCACCCTTAACGGTGAAGGGATCAAACATGGTGACTTCGAAGTTCAAGCCGCCCCAGAACAGGGAGGTGTTGTCATCAACGCCAGACAGCTTCGGGTTGGAAGAAACCAGACCCTTCGCGTAGAAGTGCTTGTCCTCAATGTCGAGGATATTGTCGCCGCCAGAATCTTTTGCGTTGTAGATGTCAGCACCGAGGGAGCCGTAGATCAGGTAGGGGGTGAAGCCGAAGCCGTCCATGTTTACCGGCAGGATGGCGGTAAAGATGTCGATGTCGTCTTCGTTGTACTTGCTGTCGTCCTCGCCATCAGCGTTGTCCAGTGCGCGGACCCAACCAACAGTCAGGCCGACCTGGTCGGTGATGGGGGAGGACACGAGGATGCCAGCGGCGTCGTCGTCAAAGATGGGGGAGCCGTAAGCGCCCTTGAAGCCGACAGGCTGCAGGCCAACGCGGGCAGACACGGAGGTGCCGGGAACCACAAAGTTGGTGTAAGCATGCTTCACAGCAACGGTGTTGCCGTCGGTGCCGAGGTCGCCACCTTCGCTTTCGCTACCCCATTCGGAGTTGATTTCGAAACCGAGAACGGCGTTCAGGGCTTCGGACGCAACGTAGTCAAAGTAGACACGGATGCGCTGGTCGGCCTTGAAGTCGTCTTCACGGTCCTTGTCATTGAAGTCTGCGTTGTCAGTCCAAGTCAGGAAATGATTGAACTGAGCTTTCATCTGGACTTCTTTGGCGGAAGCGAAGCCCGCCAGGCCCAGAACGAGAGCGCCCACAAGGGCCAGAGTCAATACTCGTTTCATGGTGAATTCCTTCTTTGTTTTGCTTTGAGGCAAAGTGCTGAACATTTCTAACGCCACGGCGAGCCTGGTTGCGCCCAAGCTCATTGTCGTGATTATCGCTTTTTCAGTAGGGAATCAACCGTAAAGCGTGGAAAAAATGACAAAGGTCAAAATTTTTTTACCGTACAAAATCTTGTCCCTGCGAAAAGCGCCAAATGCGAGGGATTCTGCACTGACGGGGATCACGTGGTTTATGGCGTTGCACATGGAGAACAGGAGAATTGCCCGATTGAGGGTGAAAGTGGGAATAGAATGCCTGTTTTGACGAAAATGTAACAGGTCGGTGGGGAGGGGCTCACAAGACAAGGCGCGGGGACTGGTGTACATGGGGCGTATGTTCGAATTTGACCCGAAACGTTATCCGCAGTCGCCCGGCGTGTACCTGATGAAGGATTCGCGCGGGCGCATTATATATGTCGGCAAGGCCAAGAGTCTTCGGGCGCGGCTTTCGTCGTATTTTCGTAGTCCCGGCCAGCAGACGCCCAAGACCCGCATCATGGTGGGACGCATAGCCGCCATCGAGACGCTTCATACCGCGACGGAGAAGGAAGCCTTGCTCCTTGAGGCGAGCCTTATCAAGAAGCATCGCCCGCGCTACAACATCGTGCTGCGTGATGATAAGCAGTATGTCCTTATGAAGCTCTCCAAGCGGCATGACTATCCGCGGTTGACCATGACGCGAAAGGTTGTCCGTGATGGTTCCGTGTACTACGGACCGTTCACTTCCGCCGCTGCCGCCCGCGCCACATGGAAAATCATGGGGCGCATGTTTCCGCTTCGCAAATGTACGGACAAGGCGTTTGCCAACCGTGTGCGCCCCTGCTTGTACCATCATATTGGGCAGTGTCTTGCTCCGTGTGTGAAGGTCGTCCCGCGGGAGGATTACGCCACGGTTGTGCGGCAGGTGGAGCTTTTTCTTGCCGGGCGTACCGGGGAGCTTACCGAGGATTTGACCGTGCAGATGCAGGCGGCCTCTGAGGCGCTGGAGTTCGAGAAAGCCGCCCAGATTCGTGACCAGCTGCGGGCAGTGCAGATGACGGTGGAACGCCAGAGCGTGGTCATGCAGACGCGCTCCGACCTTGACGTTGTCGCTGTTGCGGAGACGCATGGCGGCCTTGGCTTGGCACTGATGTTTATCCGGCAGGGGCGGCTTCTTGGCCGCAAGTCGTTCTTCTGGTCCGGCCTTGGGCTGGAGGAGGGGGGCGAGGCCGTGTCCGGCTTTCTCATGCAGTTCTACTCCCAAAGCCGGTTTGTACCGGAACGCATTCTGTTGCCGTGGGAGCCAGACGACCCGGTTTTGGCCGACGTCTTGGCCGAGCATCGGCAGGGACCGGTTCGGCTGCGTACCGCGCGCTCCGGCGATGAGAAAAAGCTCCTTGAACTGGCCCGTGCCAACGCCGCACAGGCCGCGCCGTCCGAGAGCGAGGCCCCGCTTGAGGAATTGCTGATGAAGGCGCTTCGGCTCCCGCATCCTGCGCGGCGTGTGGAGTGTATTGATATTTCGCACCTTGGCGGCAAGGGCATGCGGGGCGGGCAGGTTGTGTTTGAGGACGGCCGCCCCGCCAAGAGTGAGTACCGCACGTATACCTTTGAGGAGCTTGAGGGCAGCGGCGACGACTATGCGGCTCTTGCCGCGTGGGCGACGCGCCGTGTTGCGTCCGATGCCCCGCCGCCGGACCTTGTGCTTATCGACGGTGGACGGGGGCAGGTTGCGGCGGTGCAACGCGCGCTGGAGGAGGCAGGCCGCCCGGCGGCGTGGCCCATTGCAGGCATCGCCAAGGCCGTTGGTGAGCCAGGCGCCGGTCCAGACCGCCGCGCAGGCGCTCTGGATGACAGAATTTTTCTGCCGGGGCGCAAGAATCCGCTTCCGCTCAAGGCTGGCAGTCCGGAACTCCTGTTCCTGCAGCGCGTGCGTGATGCTGCGCATTCTTTCGTTATTGGGCGCCAGCGTGCGGGGCGGACCAAGAAGATGCTCAGTAGCGAATTGACCAGCCTTTCCGGCATTGGCCCTAAGATGGCGCGGCAGTTATGGGACGCCTTTGGCTCCATCGACGCCATGCGCGCGGCGTCAGTGCAGGACCTCCGGCGTGTCCCGGGGCTGGGGCCCAAACGCGCCGAGGCGCTGCATCAGGCTTTGCGTCAGCTGAAAGGGGAGTCTGAATAGCGCCGGGAGCACGGCGTATTCTGTCAATGTGCAGTGTGGATGGCTTGACGCCTAATTCGGATTGTTTTAATCGGGTTGCTGGGCCGTCAGGTCCACAGCGTCACAGACTTCATGGATTGTATGAAACGAATAGAGATAGACCGATGAAATTATCCGCCCGTTCGCGCTATGCGGCCCGGCTCCTGCTGGAGCTGGCGCAGCATGCTGGCGCCGCCCCCATTAAGGCGTCCTACCTTGCTGAACGTACAGGCATTTCCGTTCAGTTTATCGAGCAGATTATCAAGCCGCTGAAGAAGGGCGGTTTGGTGCACAGCCTGCGCGGTGCCAGCGGCGGCCACAGCCTCGCTGTGGAGCCGCAGGATGTGACCCTCGCCCGCATTGTTGAGATTATGGAAGACGGCATTTCGTTGACCAAGTGCTGCGCGGACCCCAACTCCTGCGGCCGCGTGGACGACTGTAAAACACGGAGCGCATGGATGCATGCGTCCAAAGCGCTGCGAGAAGGGCTGGAAGCCATCAGCTTGGCCGACCTTATGGATTCTCCGGCGTCCTCAGCGTCGTTGTTGGCGGATGACCCCGTGGAAGGGGAGTCCTAGCGGCGCGCCACAAGCGCAGAAGAATGAAAAAGACCGACGCGGCGAGCCGTGTCGGTCTTTCTTTTATGATAATGGGCGCCGCCTGTGGGGGCGGTCTGAAGCCAGCGTGTGTTTATGACAGCGTCAGCGGCTCGCCAATGGTGGCGGAGAGGAGCGTCGTCTTTGGCGCGCGGGTGGCAAGCTCGTCAGCAAAGGCCGCAGTGCTCTGCTCCAGAACGGGGAAGGTGCCCCAGTGCATGGGCAGGACAGTCCGGCAACCGAGCAGCGAACAGGCCAGCGCGGCCTGCGCCGGGTCCATGGTGAACACGCCGCCGATGGGGAGCAGGGCGAGGTCGATGGAATAGAGTTGTCGCCACAGTTCCATGGAACTGAAAATGCCTGTGTCACCAGCGTGGTAGATGGTGTAGCCATCCTCCAGGGTGATGATGTAGCCGGTTGGCGCGCCGGATTCGCTGGAGTGGAAGGCCTGCGTCATGGTGACGCGCACTCCGCCAAGGTCCAGCGTCCCTCCAATGTTCATGCCGATGCCGTTGGCAATCTGTCCTGCCGGAACGCCAGCCTGTTGCAGTTTTTCCGCAGTGCCGACAATGGCGACCAACTGCGCGCCTGTGCGGGTACAGATGTCCACAGCGCTGCCAACATGGTCCCCGTGGTCGTGGGTGATGAGGACGGCGTCGGCCTCGGTGATGTCTGCGCCGGAAATGGGCGCGGCGGGGTTGCCGTCAAAAAAAGGGTCGACAAACAGCGTGCGCGAGGGCGTCTGAATTTTGAAATTGGCGTGCGAGTACCAGGTAATGGTGTTTGGCATGAGTGGTTCTCCTTAGCTCGGTGTCTCGTCGCCCCAGCGGGCTGACAGGTCGTGGGGGACGTGTAGCATATCCAGAACGCGTCCACAAAAGTGATTGACGAGCGCGGTGACGGATTGCGGATTCAGGTAGAACCCCGGGCTTGGCGGCATGATGGTGGCGCCGGCGTCATGGGCGCGGAGCATGTTTTCCATGTGGATTCTGTTCAGCGGTGTTTCGCGGGGGACCAGTACGAGGGGGCGGCGCTCCTTGAGGGTGACGTCCGCCGCCCTGTGGATGAGGTTGGAGCCCATGCCCGTGGCGATGGCCGCAAGCGACGCCATGGAGCAGGGGCACACGATCATGCCGGAGTGCTGCCACGAGCCACTTGCTGGTGGCGCGCCAATGTCGTCCTGCGAATAAACGGCGTGAGCGTGGGCCGTGATGGCCTCCGCGCCGTCGCCGGTTTCCAGTCGGAGCACCTCGCCCGCTGCGGCGGAGACGATGCAGTGCAGTTCAATATCGGGCGTTTGCCCTAAAACGCGGGCGAGAGTGACGGCGTAGGGCATGCCGCTTGCTCCGGTCACCGCGAGGACGATGCGTCGGGGGCTTTTTGTGTGGTGTACGGCGTGTGATGTCATACCAAGCAAATACCATTGGCGAGAGAGCCTTACAAGCCGAACCGGACTCGCGCTCCAGCGCTCAATACAGGGCTGGAGATGGGGGCGGAGGGGGCTTCGGTTTGGGACCAAAGCGGGGACAGCGGCATGAAAATATGATAAATCCTGCTTGACAACATTCCCTCACAGGGCATATTAAGCCCTCCTTCACGGGCAATTAGCTCAGTTGGATAGAGCGCTAGCCTCCGGAGCTAGAGGCCGCAGGTTCGACTCCTGCATTGCCCACCATGAGAATAAAAAGGACTTTCCGAGTAATCGGGAAGTCCTTTTTTTGTGCGATTTCAGTTCGCGAAGCGAGCTTTAGTAGCGGCCACGGTATGCACCACGAACGCAAGAGGCGTCATCAGCCAAAGGCCACGCCAAATCCGTTGGCGATGGTGATGATGCCCCAGAAGACCGGGATGTAGACGAGCATGGAGATGAAGACCGTTGCGGAGGTTTCGGATTCTCCGGCGTTATAGACCTGCGAAAACACACAGGCCAGCGGCGCGCTGGGCATGCCCGCGAGCAGGGCGCCGATAACAAGAGTTTTGCCCGTTATGCCAAAGGCGTAGAGCAGAGTGGCGGCAAGGGCTGGCTGGATGATGAGCTTCATCAGGTTCACGGAGAGGACGCTCTTCAGGTTCAGCTTGGGGTCAAGCTGCGCAATGAGCATGCCTATGGCGAACAGCGTGCACGGCACGGACGCCATGCCAAAGCTCTGCATGCTGTCTGTGAGAAATGCCGGAATATGCAAGCCGCAGAGCGACACGGCAATGCCCGCGAAGGCCATCAAGATGCCCGGCGTTTTGATGAGCGAGAATCCAACGTTGCGCAGTACCGCCGCTCGGCCTTTGCCATCAGCGTTTTGATACATCTCGAACTGCGTCACGATGAGCATAACAATTGCGGTGGGCAGCAAGATGGAGAGCGTGACAATGACCAGCGTCTCGTGGGTGTTGTCGAACAGAGAGATGATAATCGGCAGGCCAAGAAACGCGCTGTTCGGCAAGCTGGCCGAAGCCGAGCGAATACAGCTGACCGGCCCGCAGGCCTTGAAGAGCCACGACGAGATGCCGAACATGCACAGATAGGAAATGATCATCGACATGGTGTAGGCCGTCGCAAAGCGTATTTGGAAGATTTCCTCAATGGGCGTGGTGGCCAGCGAGGAAAAAAGCAGTGCGG
>NZ_JBUDSW010000223.1:0-6239 GCF_054921475.1 Desulfobaculum sp.
CTGTGTTCAGTTTTGAATTGCAATTCACCTTATTTCCTTAAGTCGCCGAAGGCCCTCTTCCCTTCTTCCTCTCTTCCTCTCCAACACAAAAGGCCGCCCGGAGCAAATGCTCCGGGCGGCCTTTATATTCGTGCGGGTGCTGGGTTATTTTTGCATTTTTTTCTGCATTTTGGCCCAGGAGTCTCGCAGGGACGCGGTTCTGTTGAACACGGGGGTTTCCGGTGTGTGTTCTTTGCTGTCGGCGCAGAAGTAGCCTTTGCGCTCGAACTGGCAGATGAAACCGGGTTTGGCGTCCGCGAGGGAGGGTTCCACCACGCAGTGTGTGAGCGTGGTGAGGGAGTCGGGGTTCAGGTTGTCGGTGAAGGAGCCGCCTTCTTCGACGTCCATGGGGTTTTCCTTGACGAAGAGGTGGTCGTAGAGGCGCACCTGTGCGGGCAGGCCGTGCTTGGCGCTGACCCAGTGCAGGGTGCCTTTGACCTTGCGGCCGTCCTTGGACCATCCGCCCTTGGTTTCGGGATCGTAGGTGCAGTGGATTTCGGTGATGGTGCCGTTTTCGTCCTTCACTACGTCCTGACAGGTGATGTAGTAGGCAAAGCGCAGGCGCACTTCGCGTCCGGGGGCGAGGCGGAAGAATTTCTTGGGCGGTTCTTCCATAAAGTCGTCGCGTTCGATGTAGATTTCACGCGCGAAGGGCACCTTGCGTTTGCCCATGGACTCGTCTTCGGGGTGGTAGGGCATTTCGAACTCTTCCACCTGCTCTTCGGGGTAGTTGGTGATGACGACCTTCACGGGGTCGAGCACACCGAGAACGCGGGGGGCGGTGGCGTTGAGTTCTTCACGCACGCTGTGCTCCAGCATGGCGATTTCCACGGTGCTGTTGGCCTTGGCCACGCCGCTGCGCTCGCAGAAGGTGCGGATGGCGGCGGCGGGGTAGCCACGGCGGCGGATGCCGCTGAGTGTGGGCATACGCGGGTCATCCCAGCCGGAGACGTGTCCTTCCTCCACCAGTTGGATGAGCTTGCGCTTGGAGAGGATGGTGTGGGTGAGGTTCAGGCGCGCGGCTTCGTACTGATGCGGGCGCGGGTCGATGCCGAGGGTATCGAGGACCCAGTCGTAGAGCGCGCGGTTGTTTTCGAACTCAAGCGTGCAGATGGAGTGGGTGATGTTTTCGATGGCATCGGAGAGGCAGTGCGCGAAGTCGTACATGGGGTAGATGCACCATGCGTCGCCTGTGCGGTGGTGGTCCACCTTGCGGATGCGGTAGATGGTGGGGTCGCGCAGGACGATGTTGGGGTGCGCCATGTCGATTTTGGCGCGCAGCACGTGGGAGCCTTCCTCGAATTCTCCGGCCTTCATGCGGCGGAAGAGGTCGAGGTTTTCTTCGACGGAGCGGTTCCGGTAGGGGCTATCCTTGCCGGGCTCCTTGAGGGTGCCTCGGTACTGGCGGATTTCCTCGGCGGAGAGGTCATCCACGTAGGCCTTGCCGAGCTCGATGAGCTGTTCGGCGTAGGCGTAGAGCTTTTCGAAGTAGTCGGATGCGAAGAACTGGCGGTCTTCCCAGTCGAACCCGAGCCAGCGCACGTCTTCCTTGATGGATTCGACGTATTCGACGTCTTCCTTCACGGGGTTGGTGTCGTCAAAGCGCAGGTTGCACTTGCCGCCGTATTCCTCGGCGAGGCCGAAGTTCAGGCAGATGGCCTTGGCGTGGCCAATGTGCAGGTAGCCGTTGGGTTCCGGGGGAAAGCGGGTGTGGACGGAGCTGACGGCCTTGGATGCAAGGTCCTCGTCGATGATGGCCCGGATGAAATGCTTGACGCGACCGGTTTCGTTCGTCTCTGGCGCTGCCATGTTGTGGTACCTCTGTATGAATTCGTTCAGGGGCGCGGAGTACCCCTTAGTATCGCATGAATTGACAAGCCGGGCCAGCACGGTGCGCGTGGCACGCAGCTCGGCTGCCCGTGAATACGGAAAAAGCACAGTTCGGTCAAACGGCTGGCGCGGATTGTGGGGGCCGCGTGGCGCCGCGGGAGCCGCGTTATTTGTCCGGTTCGGCGACCATCTGCGAAGCTATGGCGCCGAGGGTGGACAGGCCGTTTTCGATTTCCGGCGTCCACGCGCCGCCGCAACTGAGGCGGATGAAGTTCTTGAACTTGTCCTGTGTGGAAAAAATACTGCCCGGGGCGATGCCCACGCCTGCGGCTTTGGCCTTGTAGAAGTATTTGACGGAGTCCACGCACTCGGGGAGCTCCACCCACAGCACCATGCCGCCTTGGGGGCGGGTGACGCGGGTACCGGGCGGAAAGTGGCGGCCCATATGCAGGTGCATGGTGTCGGCCTGCTTGGCAAAGGCGGAGCGCAGGCGCTTGCTGTGCCGCTCGTAGAGACCTTGGCGCAGAAATTCGGCAATGGCCATCTGGCTGGGGCTGGCGACGCAGACGTTGGTTGTGGCCTTGATTTCCATGGCCTTGTCGCGGAAGCGGCCGGGCACCATCCAGCCCACGCGGTAGCCGGGGGCGATGGTCTTGGAAAAGGACGAGCACAGGACCACAAGGCCCTTTTCGTCGTGGCGCTTGAAGGTGCCGGGACGCTCGGGCCCAAAGTGCAGGTCGCCCGCCACGTCGTCTTCCACAAGGGGAATCTCGCGCTCGGCGAGCATATCCACAATTTCCTTTTTGGCGTCGTCCGGGGTCAGGCTGCCGTCGGGATTATTGAAATTGGGCGAGAAGATGCAGGCGCTGATGTCGTACTTGTCCAGCACCTCGGCAAGCTCTGCCGGGGCGATGCCGCAGTTGGGGCAGGAGGAGACCTCCACCACGCGTAGGCCAAGGGTCTCCAGCAGCTGGAGAAAGCAGTAGTACGTGGGCGATTGAATGCAGACGATGTCGCCGGGCCGCGTGAGCGAGCGCAGGGTGATGTATACGGCCTCGATGGCGCCGTTGGTGACCATGATGTCGTCGGGGCGGAAGCGTTCGCCGCGTTCAAGGCCCTGATAGGCCAGCTGCTTGCGCAGTTCCGGGTTGCCGGAGACGGTCTCGTAGGCCAGCGGCGCGCCGGGGTCCTCGCGCAGCACCTGGTTCATGATGCGGTTCATGGACTTGCCGGGCAGCAGTTCGGTGCCGGGGCAGATGACGCCAAGGGGAACAATTTCCTTATTGCCCACGGTTTCCAGCACGGTGAGGATGAGCTTGTTGCGGCTGACGCGTTTGGGCTCTGCCGGGGTCTGCTCGCTGCGGGTGGGCGCGGGCAGACGGTGCGAGGCCGCGCGGACATAAAAGCCAGAGCGCGGGCGCGATTCCACCACGCCCTTCTTTTCCAGTTCCAAATAGGCCTGACTGATGGTGGAGATGGACAGGTTCATGGTGCGCGAGAGCGACCGCAGCGAGGGCAGCTTGTCGCCCCGGCTGAGGGTGCCGGACTCGATGAGCCCCATGATGTGCTGTTCCACGGACTGGTAGCGGAACTGCTCCTTCCAGCTTTCTGTCTGCACGGTCATATATCCTCCCCGGCAATCTGTTATGCACAGATTTTGGGCAATCTGTATCTGTATTGGGTGCAGTTTGCGGGAATCTGGCAGAAAGTCAAGCACGGATTTTGAGGGCGTATGGTCGCTGGAAATGAGGCTGTGACAGGGTTGTGTCCACTTTTTCCCAAGGGGGTGAGAAAAAAACTGTCCCGGGTGATTTTTTTTGTATCTGTATCTGTCGCCGTAACAGTTGGTGTGATTAATTAGGCCTCGTCAAGACGAAATCAGTGGGCCTAGGGCACCCCTCCCAAACCCCACTGAACGGTATCCCTTCCCTATGCGAAGCCGTCAGGTCGGGAGTGTTGCGAATCGAATCCGAACCGGCGGTAACAGGGCCGTAGCGAAAGCTACGGCCCTGTCTTTTTTAGCGCCCCCAGCCATGCGGCTGGGGGCGCTTTTTTTGTTTTGGCCCGGCATGGGCGGATATTGCACGCCAGTGCCATGATGTGTTGCCCTCCTCCATACCGTGGAGCACCGGCGGTAACTGCCCGTGACGTTTGGCGCGTCGTTGCTTCGCGCCGAAGATTATGGCTATACTTCATGTGTGGTGTGCCCGGCTGCGGCCGGGAGAAGTGGCAATTGTGCTCCTTTTCGACAGCCGGAGGTGCCGGATGGCGTGGAAGGATTGTGGATTACGGGTCAAGTTCGGCGTTGCCTTTGGGGTGACGCTTGGTTTGCTGGCGTTGGTGGGCGGCTGGGGCATCCTTGGGGTGAACCAGATTGTCGGCAACGCGCATCAGGTTATTGTGGGCAATGCCCTGCGCGGCGAGTTGAACCAGCGCATCGTGGACCACATGCAATGGGCCGAGAAGGTGACGGCCTTCCTGACGGACGAGTCCGTGCGTAAACTTGACGTGCAGACCAATCATACCCTGTGCGGATTCGGCAAATGGTATTATGGTGAAGGTCGGGCCAAGGCCGAGGCACTCATCCCCGGCCTTGCGGGACCGCTGGCCGAGGTGGAGGTCCCGCACCGCGCCCTGCATGAATCCGCTGTGACCATCGCCAAGCGGTTTAGCCATGTGGACCCGCAACTGGCGGCGTTTTTGAACGCGCGCAAGGCGGAGCACCTGCAATGGGTGAACGCCGTACAGGCGGCGCTGCTTGCCGGAGCGCGGCAGGTGGATGTGGAGATGGACCCCTCGCACTGCGCCCTTGGTGAGTGGATGGCGTCGCCGGAATGCGCGGCGCTTGAGGGGGAATATCCGGGCTTTGCGCAGGCTGTGGAGGCGGTGCGCGCTCCGCATGCGGCGCTGCATGCCTCGGCGGGGCGGATTAACGCCTTGCTGGGCGCGGGCCTTCAGGCGCAGGCGCAGCAGTACATGGCGGACGAGGTTATGCCCCACGCGCGGGCGACCCGTGCGGCGCTGGATGGCGTCATTGCGTGGCATGGGCAAAAGATGCAGGCCCGCCGGGCCGCGCTGGAGGAGTTCAACACGGTAACGCGTCCTAACCTGCAACGTGTGCAGACCGTGTTGGCCACAGCGCAGGAGACCGTCACCAGCAGCATTATGACGGACCAGCAGATGCTGGACGCCGCGCAGGCCACACAGATTGGCATCACGGCGCTGAGCGCTGTGGCGTTGCCCCTAGGCTTTGCGCTGGCGGTCATTATTTCCAACGGTATTATGAATCCGTTGCGCGAGGGGGCGCGGTTTGCCGAGTCCTTTGCGCAGGGCGATTTGACGGCTACGGTGGCCGTGGACCAGCGCGACGAGGTGGGCCGCCTTGCGGCGTCCATGCGGACCATGGGCGACAAGCTGCGGGCCGTGGTGCAGGACGTGCAAAACGCCACGGAGCATGTGGCCTCGGGCAGTGAAGAGCTGTCCGCCTCGTCCCAGAATATGTCGCAGGGCGCGACGGAGCAGGCGGCATCCGTGGAGGAAGTGTCGTCCTCCATGGAGCAGATGACGTCCAACATCGCCCAGAATGCCGACCACGCGCGCCGCACGGAGGAGCTGGTGGTGAAGGCCGCGGCGGAGACGGAGCAGGGCGGCAAGGCGGTGCGCCAGACGGTGCAGGCCATGCGTGAAATTGCGGAGAAAATAGGCATTGTTGAAGAAATAGCGCGCCAGACGAATTTGCTGGCCCTCAATGCGGCCATTGAGGCGGCGCGGGCCGGGGAGCACGGCAAGGGCTTTGCCGTGGTGGCGGCGGAAGTGCGCAAGCTGGCGGAGCGCAGCGGCGAGGCGGCCAAGGAAATCAGCGAGCTATCCGGCTCCAGCGTGGATGTGGCGGAGGAAGCGGGCGAGAAGCTGGCGTCCATTGTGCCGGACATCCAGCGCACCGCTGAATTGGTGCAGGATATTGCAGCGGCCTGCGCGGAGCAGCGGCAGGGCGCGGAGCAGATTAGCTCGGCCATAAGCCAGCTGGATCAGGTTATCCAGCAGAACGCGGCGGCGTCAGAGCAGATGGCCGCCACGTCCGAGGAACTGTCCGCGCAGGCGGAACAGTTGCAGAGCGCCATGGGATTCTTTGTTGTGGATGGGGGCGGCGCACATGCGCCGCGGCTCGCGCCACCTGAAAGGTATGGAGGCGGGGCGCAGAAGACGGCGGGCGCACAGCGCGCAGGGGCGGCCAGCGGCGCGGCGCAAAAGCGGGAGCAGTCGTCCCGCCCCGGGCCGGGCGCCGCCACGGGCAAAGTAGCGGACGGCGCGCCTGAGAAGGGCGCGGGCCAAACGGCGGGCCAGCACTCCGGCGCGCCAGCGGGTGGTGT